>CBDVBE010000179.1:0-12444 GCA_965372145.1 uncultured bacterium
ATTATATTTTCGTAAGTGGAAATCTGTTGATATAAAATAGCCACACCCAAATGATATGGCAATTCACAATGATACGGTATGGCTTGGAACGTATGGAGGGGTTGCAAAATTGGATATCAATGGAAATGCTCTTGCAAGATATACTGCTGCAGACGGCCTTGCTGATAACGCTGTAAGTGCAATAGCCATAGACAGCGAAGGAAACAAGTGGTTCGGAACCATGAGAGGCGTCAGTAAATTTGACGGCACGAACTGGACTACCTATAACGAGTCCGATGGACTGGTTATCTCCTATGTAAAGGCTGTTGCAATAGATAAAGAAGGTAACAAGTGGTTTGGAACTACTAAAGGTGTCAGCAAATTTGACGGCACTGACTGGACTACCTATACAGCATCCGACGGACTGGCTTGTAATGATGTGGAAGCAATAGCCATAGACAGCGAAGGGAACAAGTGGTTCGTGACTGTAGGAGGCGTGAGTAAATTTGACGGTACAAGCTGGACAACCTATGATATATCCAACGGTTTGTTTCAAAACGAGGCACAATCAATTGCGATAGACAGGGAAGGGAACAAATGGTTCGGGACTATACATGGTGGCGCCAGGAAATTTGACGGTACGAACTGGACTACCTATGATACATCCGATGGGCTTGTCGAAAATGGAGTATGGTCAATAGCGATAGACAGGGAAGGGAATAAGTGGTTCGGAACTTCAGGAGGAGGCGTGAGTAAATTTGACGGTACTGACTGGACTACCTATACTGTAGCCGACGGACTGGCTTCTAACGGGGTAAAAACAATCGCAATAGACAGCGCTGGGAACAAGTGGTTTGGAACTTTTGATAAAGGTACAAGCAAGTTTGACAATACCAACTGGACTTCTTATACCATTTCACTGGTTTATAACCATGTGCAAGCAATGGCGATAGACAGTGCAGGAAACAAGTGGTTCGCGACTATGCATGGCCTCAGCAAATTTGACGGTACGAACTGGACAAATTATAATACGTCTGATGGGCTGGTTGATAATCATGTAAATGCAATTTCAATAGACAGAGATGGAAACAAGTGGTTCGGGACCGAGTATGGCGGCGTGAGCAAGTTTGACGGGACTGAGTGGATAACCTATGATACATCCGACGGACTTGCTGAAAACTATATACAAACAATTACGATAGACAGCGAGGGGAACAAGTGGTTCGCGACTGGGCAACAAGGTATCAGCAAATTTGACGATAATAGTTGGACTACCTATTCTGTATCCGATGGGCTGGCTCATATCTTAGTAAGCTCAATTGCAATAGACAGTGCAGGAAACAAGTGGTTCGGGACTTATTGGGGAGGCGTCAGCAGATTTGATGACACTAACTGGACAACCTATACAGTATCAGATGGATTAGCTGATAATGGTGTAGAAGCTATCGCAATAGATATGGCCGGAAACAAGTGGTTCGGGACCGGTAAAGGTGTCAGCAAATTTGACGGTACGAACTGGACTACCTATACAGTCTCAGACGGACTGGCACATAACATAGTAAGTGCAATCGCAATAGATAGTAAAGGGAATAAGTGGTTCGGAACTTCTGAAGGAGGCGTGAGTAAATTTGACGGTGCAAACTGGACAAATTATAATACATCTGATGGACTGGGTGATAATCATGTAAGTGCAATTTCAATAGACAGAGATGGAAACAAGTGGTTCTGTACTTATGGTGGCGTTTCAATGCTTGTAGATTCTTCAACAGGTATAAAGGAAGGAAAAACTATTTTCCTTCATTCACCTTATAACTTTTCTGTTTATTCATCAGGGAAAAATTTTGTTGTACATTACAAACTTAAAACTTGTGGAAATGTGACTCTTGCTTTATATAATCTTCACGGAAAGTGTATGCACACTATTTCTGGAAAAAAAGCTGCCGGCAAACATACTATTAAATTGAACGCCGTTGGCATCTCATGCGGCAGTTATATACTCAGGATGAAAGCAGAGAATATGGTTAGTGTGAGTAAAAAGGTATTATTAGTTAAGTGATTAATTTCTTTTATCGCTGGAATATCACACAACATCACGCCATTTGAAGTAAGAGTTGCGGGATTTTACTCGTTTTGGTATGTCCAAAGTACTGAGTTATGGCTTGCTCTGCACAGCGTTAAAAATGATGGAACCTTCGACCTGGGAAAAAATCAATTCCTTACTTGCGGAGGTTGCTGCGAAAGAGAATAAAATCAGTGGTGACTATATGCGCCTTGATAGTACCGTATCAGAAACCAATATTCATTTTCCAACAGACAATGGCCTTTTGTGGGATAGTTACCGTGTTATAAGCAGAATAATTCGCACTATCAACGAGGAAGAACTGGTGGAAAAAAGGCGACAGTGCTTTGGTAAGAATATTATTATCACCGATAATACTGATTGGTCGATAGTGGACATTGTTGAAGCAAATCTTGATCGATGGGAAATAGAGGATCGATTCAGACTGAGCAAAAACGAGGAATTCGTCAGTGTTAGTCCTCTACGACATTGGACCGACAGTAAAATACGATGCCACCTGTTTACATGTGTTGTTGCATTGACGTATCTGAGACGAATAGAATTGCGCCTCGTAAGGGCCGGTATCCGGAGAAGTGCGGAAGAAATAATGGAAGATATGCACAATCTCCATTCCGTTTTATTCATTAACGATGGAAGGAGTACCCCGAAAAGAAAGCTCGAAGTTCCTACGAAGACCCAAGCTGAAGTCCTAACTGCTTTCGGATACGAAATCGATAGTGGTGAGGTCTTACAACCTCTAGTGCGCTAAATCCGCATGGTTACAGGCTGGAGCGGGTACTGTGCCTATTTAAGTCTTAAACTTCTGTTCAAGAACAGGACTACAATAATAAGTCATGGTATTTTCAAACAAGACCACTAAGGCAGTATAGATTCCCAACAAGTTGGACTTCGCCAGCCAAAAACATGCGTGAATGACACTATGCTACTGATGGTCTTCGTATAACTTTTGTATTTCAATACACTCCGCAGAACCCGGAGTGGTACAGAAATGCGAGGTAAAACGCTCGAATGATTTCAACATGACATTCTTGTTAACAATATTGGGCGTCTTTAAATAAATGCCGGTTTTTGATCGTGCTATATAATAATTTGTGTGATAGGATAATCTTTTATAAAATGAATGTATTGTTAATGCCTTTAAAAAATCTCTCAGCGCGTCATCAAATTGACCTCTGCTGAAATTAACCCGTCCTTTTAAATAATAATAATACCCGTCATTAACGATTCGTCCACTGCCAAGCTTTGCCAAACGAGTGTAATCACCGGTCTCCGCTAATGAACCCAACAAACAGAGAAATAATGTATCATTAAGATTTTCAGCATCTGACAACAGTTTAATAGCTTTATTATAATGACTTCTTCGAAATGCAAAAAATGCGTTTTCAAGTGACTTTTCAATTACCAGTTTCTCCTGTAAATCCTGTGATTGAACCGCAGGTGTCTCTTCTTTAGAAGATGTGCTTTTTTTCGGCGCTGCCTTTTTAGATTTCTTCACCGTTCTGACCTGATTAGAAGGAACTATTTGAGTGGGTGGTTTTTCCTCCTCAACCGACTTAGTAACTATCGCAGTTGGTACCGCCTTTTGATCCTCACGGAACGATACTCTTTTCTTAAGTACGATCACGCTGAAAAGAGCAATAATCATTAACGTTACCAGCAGTGGAATTAAAAAAACAAACTTTAACCCTATTTTTCTTTCAGAAGCATCTGTAGATAACGACAGGAAGCTGCTGGGATTTCGTACATACCGGTAAATTGTCTCCTGGGGATCATCGATTTCGAACTCTTTCAGAAGTTCACCGATTTCTTCTGAAACTTCATCTATCGTGTCATACCGGTCTGCCTTGACCGGGTTAAGGCATTTTGCTATAACCTCTCTCGTTTTTTCCGAACAATTGCTCAACGAATCTGCATCATACGAATTATTTATTTTCGCAACTACGATATCCGAGATATTACTCTGGTCAAATGCTTTCTTGGCAGTTATCATCTCATACATAACACAACCCAGGCTGTAGATATCTGATCGGAAATCCAATTCATCCTTTCTTAACTGTTCAGGCGAGAGATAGAATATGCTTCCTACGACTTGTATCATAGAAGTATGAATAGAGAGGTCCCTGGGTTTTGCTATGCCGAAATCGGCTAATTTCACTTCACCTTTGCGTGAAATAATAATATTGGCGGGTTTAATATCCCTGTGCACCACCCCAAAGCGTTCAACATCATATAATATATAGGAACAGTTATGCAACGCATGCAATGCTTTACAGATGTAATACACTATCGACAACACAACCGGTATTGGTATTCTGCCGTTACTGTTAATCATATAATAGAGATTTATCCCATCCACATATTCCATCTCAATATAGGATATTTTATCCCTGAATTTACTGAACCGGTAACACTGGATAATATTCGGATGGTTCAGATTGGCGCTTATCCGCGCTTCCGTAACAAACCGCTCATTATCAATATCCGAAGACATTTTCAACAATTTGATGACACGGAAAACTTCCAGCGACTCGTTCTTGACTTTGTATACACGGGCCATACCGCCTTCCGCAATAGCATTGACAATAATATTATCATCTATGCGGTCACCGGTTTTGGGGATGAATTCTATTGAGGTGTTTTTTGAAATCATTACTTAACAAAGAATATTAAAATTATTAAGAACAAGTGGTGATACTATTAAAAAATAGGACATTAACGGGGAGGAAACAAAGAATAATTAGATGAGTATGTATGCTTAGCAATTTTGTGTTCGAATAAAATGGTTTGTTATATTATGGTGTGTCTGTTGAGTACCAGATGCCTTTATCAGTAAAAATCCAAATTTTCTCTTTAAAATAGACGGCTCGAAAATAGGAACTACCACTCCAAGGATGCAACGATGATATTTTTTGCCAATCACCACTCACATCAGATCTCAGCCAGAAAGTACTATCTGAAATTATAATTGCCGCATCCTGTTTGAACAAAAGTTCATTGTATTCGGTTGTATCTATAGAAATTGTGTCTTCTACTATCCACAAATCTCCAAACATAGTTACATAATCTTTATTACTTGACCATATAATATCTTTCGATAAAAGAAAAATTGAATCATTTTTTACGAATGTTGAAAAATTATAACTTTGTGGGAATCTATTGTTAATAGTTGTATTTAAAGTATCCCAAACAGAACCGTCGAAAGAATAAACTTTATTTGATATTTTTGTATTATCATTACCATACAGTCCACCAATTAAAAAGATTTTCCCATCAACCGAAACTAATTGGGAGCCATAAAGTTTATTCTGATAAAGATTATCCAAGTCTATTAGATTCGAATGAAAACCCCAAGTAACTCCTCTATTGATAGACCTCCAAATGTTGCCATTAAGTCCACCCCCAACGACATACATTGTATCGCCAATAATGGTTGCTGCATGTCCCGACCTTTGGAAAAAACTGCTGTCCTCAGATAATTTTTGCCATAAAGTTCCAGAAGAAGAGTGCCATATATCTTTTTGCAAAGCAGCACTTTTTTCTCCACCTAAAACAAACAATTCATTAGTATCACTAATTACGGCAAATTCTTCTCTGCCTTCAATCCATGACATACCAGATATTTTATTCCATAGTAGATTGATATTAACACGAACGGTATCAACAGCCACATTGGAATCTTCATCGGTAACCTGGAAAAAACATTCTATTATTTTAGGAAGATTCTCTTTCTCAACCCAAAATGTTGTATCGGTTTTACTCATAACAGTAAAAGGATTTCCACCAATTGACCACTCATATTTAACTATAATACCATCATCAGTAGCTGAAGGTTTTAGGCAAATAGAATCTTTATATCCGACATACTTAATACCATCTACCGTTGTATCAGCATCAATTTTTGGAATACTATCAGTAATCGTTATTGTTGTATCCTTTGTTACTATATCATCATAATTATCGACAACTGCCACCCGCAATGTATAATAGGTACTGTCTTTTATATAGGCATGCCCTACGCTTCCCGCCGTGGTAGTGGTATCATAGTTCCCATCAGCTGTAAAATCCCACCTGTACTCTTTAATGCCTTCCGGATCGGATGCTGAAACAATGAATGTAATGACATCATTAACCGTTTTTCCTCCACTGTAACCGAAGTTACTTATTACAGAGGGATAATTTTTCACGCTGAATTTAAACGAGGTTGTTTTCGAAGGGCTGTATAGTGTATCCAGTTCCGTTGTTGCTTTAACACGCCAGTAATAGGTAGTGTTGCCGGAGAGGCCATAGATAGTATTAAGGGTATCCACAATAGTGAGAGAATCAATCTGGGTTGAATCTTTCCAGTAGTAAAGTGTGTAATACACCAGATCTCCGTCTTTATCTTCAGCACGGCTCCACCTGAGTATTACGGTACTATCCAAACCACTCGTATTATTTTGTGGTTGTAAAAGTGAAAAACTATCAGGAACTGTGTTATAGTCAATATGCAAAATTGCGGTGTCTATGTTTTTATTACTCGAGCTGTCCTGCGCGATCACAGCAATCGTATTCCAATGAAATATGGGAAGTGTATAACTGAAAGAGTACAGGGAATCATTCTGCTCTACAGCAGGTCCGGCATATGAACCGTTGACAAGATAATAAACCGTATCGATGCCGTCATCAACAAAATCTTTTCCAGGTACGATATCCTTTACTTTTACCTGTACCGTACCGCTTCCGGTGGAATCCCTGCTGTTTTCGGAGGGGAAAATAATTGTTATCTCCGGCGGTGTGCTGTCAATAAGTGTTGAGTCATAATAGATATAAAATGGCGACCCATTGGCGGATATATAAAAACTGTCTTCTGCATAGGGAGTAACCTTGTAATAATCTTGAAACGAATAGCCTGTTACTCTGACCTGCCAGAAGGTACTGTCATTAATTGTCGTATCCAGGTCACCCTGAAATACACTATTCTCTGTGGAGCAGGCAGCCTCTGTAACCCCATAGTTATCCCATGCAAGCAAGGTTATATCCAGCGAGTCATGCGCTGTGATGATTGTATCTTCACCAGGGGAGCACTTTCTAACATAGGGCGGTTGTGTATCAGGTTTAGTTGTTTTCAGAACTTTTGCCTGTTTATTGGAAGAGAGACCGCTGCTGTCTTTAACCCAGATATAAACGCTATCTATAATCTCAATGTTGTCCGTCTCGAGTATCAGCGTGTCCCTGTCAGGATATTTTACTATATCCCTTCTAAGCGAATCCTGAAATAAGCAGAAAATACTGTCAACAGCATCGTTGGCGTCGCTGAAACTAACCGGTATCGGAACCGTGCCAACGCGGTGTTTAATGGTATCTGCCGTGTCGCCAAACATGACAACAGGGGCTATTTGCGCAACCGTATACGTTTGGGTAACAGCTTTCCCTTTATTACCCCGACGATCCAGGAACCATGCGGTAACCATGCAGCAGTCGTAATTCTCGACTCTGAACGTAAAAGGTTTGGTTACCGCTATCGTGTCTTTTATACCGTCATTGTTTTCCCAGATCACACTATCGGCGGAATCCTTTACAAAGAAGGTGACAAACTGGCTGTCCACCGCAAGGCTGCAGCTCATTTCTTTGCCGAATTCGATGGTGGAACCGGTGGAAATATTAAATGGGTCGGCAATAACAACTGAAGTGGAATCCCCGGCGATTTTGCCATTTAATGCCTCTCCCTGAATGGCAATCCGACCGGAATATTCCTTTGTAAAATAGAGATCAAAATGAGAAGACGGGTATATATTAAAAAGACTGCTATCAATAATAGCACCCAATGTATCGACCGGAGAAAAGAGCTTTAATGAATCATTACCACTTGAATGTGCATACGGGACCCTGTAGGTAATAAAACAACCAAGCAACACAGGAATACTGTCCCATTCAATTTCCAGGAAATAGTTACCCTCATACTCCTTATCATAGGGATTGTTATCCTCGTACTTTGTACAGACAAGGCACAACAGTAAAACAACCAATAATGAAATAATTCTGGTCATTTTTTCTTCCGGTTTGATTTAATATTTACTGTTATAGTAACGACACTGGCGGCAGCGGCTATACCGGTGCCTATCCAACCGAGTCGATAGTATCCACGATACCTGTCTCTTCTCTGCTTAAAATAATCCATCTCGCTTTGTGCTGTCTGCTTCTCATACAGATCCTGATAATCATCGGCAACAGTTTTACAGTAAATTGTTCCTATCAACCCACCAACGGCACAGGTGAGAAACGTAACTTGTAAAATCGGTAACAACGGAGATCTTCGTTCCTCATATCCACCGGATGCCAAACGAATCTTTCTTTTCGGCAATGGAAACGTGAAGTTTGTAGAATCGCCTGAAAAGACAGTCTCTTCACCTATAATAAGCTGGTTATCATTTTCATAAAAAGAGACGTTTGCAAACTTGAGAAGTGACGTTGTATCAGGCACCTGTACACCATAGAGTGAATTATATATCTCGCAATATTCCACCGATATTTTACCATTCTTTTTTACAATAATTCCGGTCCACTGAAGAAAGTCACTTGATTGGGAACCGGTAGTATCTTTAATGGTCCTGAATACAATTGGATTCTCTTCAAAGCCTTCACAATGTAACTCACCGAATACTTTCAGCACAGTATGGGGATTAAAAAAGAGATGCGTTCCGGGTTGCAGTCTCAATTTTTTATCCGCAGGAACAGAGATATCTTCATCAATAATATATTCCCTGCTTTCAAACGTACCACTCTGTTCACCTGAAATATGCAGCGGTTGAGAATACACACTTACTATCAGGTGTGTATAGAGCATAATACCGGTAACTATTTCTTTTCTCATAGTAAACAACGCTCACTTGCCTGATGACAGGGCAGGTCTTTTAATCTTTCGTCTTATTTGAACCGGAGAACTGTTTCTCCGACGGTTTTTTAGCGGGCTGATGATAATAGAGTTACCTTCTACCGACAGGTCCGCTGAGTCTGCTGAAAGGCCGATAAGCTCCCGTATAGGCTTCGGCAGGATCACCCCTTTGGAATTTCCTATTCTGACAATTGAGATCTTCATACCTCCTCCTGAGAATCGTTATATAAAAGAAATAAATATAAACAATGTTATAACATTGTCAAAGTGGTAAATGCAAAAAGTGCATTTCCAGGCTTGCATCCGTTTCGTTGAAGGCGCGGTACGATTTATCAGCCGCTGCACGCCTGCGAAATGACAATCTCAATTTAGCAGGCTATACTACGCAGAAAATATTTTAAGTATCATAAATAAACATTCTGAATCACTTTGGGGGTCACATGGAAAAGAAGTTTGATACTATAACAAACCGTTACAACCAGTTATCCGATGAAGAGATGATTGGACGTTCAACAAATTTTCTCAATGAGATGAAACAGCGCCGGACTATACGATTCTTCTCTGAAAAACCGGTTCCCCGGGAAGTTATCGAGAATTGTATCCGTTCTGCATCAACAGCGCCGAGCGGGGCAAATTGTCAACCGTGGCATTTCGTTGTTGTTGAAAAACCTGAAATCAAACATTCGATCCGTGTCGCGAGCGAAAAGAATGAAAAAGAGTTTTACCATAAAAAGGCTCCGCAGGAATGGCTCGACGCTCTCGCACCCCTGGAATTGAATGAGGAAAAACCATTCTTGGGGCAGGCACCATGCTTTATTGTCATATTTGTAAAAAGATATGATGTTAACGAACAGGGTGAAAAAATTAAACAGTATTACATCAATGAATCAATAGGTATTGCTACGGGTATGTTAATCACCGCACTCCATAACGCAGGGCTCGGTACCCTTACCTACACTCCCAGCCCAATGGGATTCCTTAATGCCATTCTCAACCGGCCTGAGAATGAACGGGCATACATGGTCCTTGTTGCCGGGCACCCGACTGAGGATTGTAAAGTACCGGAACTGCAGAGAAAATCTCTGGAGGAAATTACCTCGTATCTGTAGCGGGATTGTTGATATTGTGCGCGTTAGTTGTATAGTAAGCGTTCACAGAACACTGAAATTAGAAATTTGGTATTAATTCTTTTATACTATTTATCCATATACAAGTTTAATATTTTTTCCCAATTTCCAATTTCTAATTTCTAATTTCAAGCCGTGAACGGCTACATTGTATTTAATCAAGCAAAATTCCTGAACAATGTCTTTTCAAGAATAACATACCCCAGAGTACCAATAACACCAATGATACCAATAATACCCCAGAGAATCAGGCCCTGTTCCATAAAGCTGTTCAGAAGGAGTCCGCCAATAAATGGAGCAATTGACCATCCGAAAGATCTGAATAATCCGAAAACGCCCATGTAACGCCCTTTTGCATGTTCCGGCGCCATATTTGCCACTACGGCATTTGCTGTGGGAGCGAAAATCATTTCACCTATTGTTAATATTATTACCGATACCATCAGGAAGGTGAGTGAATCCGCACCACCTAAGGAAAAAAAACCAACAGAGTAGATTATCATCCCGATCTGAAGTTTTCTCATACTTCGTATCTTTTCCACCAGTAACGTAGCAGGATATTGAAGAAATATTACCATGAGAGCGTTCAGCAAAAACAGCCGTCCAAATTGAGCCTTTGAAATTCCTACATGCTCAATAGAAAATAATGAGAAAGTCACGCCGAATTGTCCCATGACAACAAAGAATAGAAAGCTTACCAAACAGAAGGTCAATAATTTCACATCTCCCTTCAATTCAAGAAGATTTCTAAATACAGATCCTTCGGATTTCCTGACAACCAATGACTCTTTTACAAAAAATAGAATAAAAAGGCCCCCGATTATACTCATTATGGCGCTGAGCATAAAGAGATACACATAGGAAATTTCCGCTACAATCCCGCCCACGGCAGGGCCGATTGCAAATCCTGCATTGGCGAATATTCTCATAACACCATACGCTTTAGCCCGCTGCTCCGGTGCAATAATATCAGCAAGCATTGCATCGGATGCCGGCATAAAAAGGGCGCCCATTATTCTGGCCAACATGTACAATCCGGTGAGTATGAGAACATTGGGCCCTGTTTTTATAACGTATGCTATTGCAAAAAAAACCAGTGCTTTTAAAAATGTAGATATCCACATTAGGGGCTTACGGCCAAGCTTATCCGACAGTCCACCGCCTATCATCATGGCAAATGAGCTGATGAACGCTGCGATCATCATTAAACTCCCAACGGTTCTCAAAGGGACAGCCAATTCCGTATGCAGATAGATACTGAAGAAAAGCATTGATATAGCGAAGCTGCTGACAGCGAGCAACCTGGATAGAAAAAGCATCCATGCCTGTCTGCCGTACATCTGCCGGATTTTAAACTGTGAGAATAGATCAGAGAGATTTTTTATTGGATAATTCATTTAAAACTTCTGTTTTCCTGTAAAAAATCTTTTAAACAGGCATATGCCGCAATCGCAGAAAATGAATAGTAACTCTTCTCATTAAACCATGCGCAATTAATCTTCTTTAAATGGATATGCGTCCTTTTTGACAGGGCAATTGCATATAAAATAAGTTGCTCAACCACCTGCTTCTCTGATGAGGCTTTCGGTTTATAATCAAGAATTGTTATTCTGTCGCCGAATACCTGTAAAAAATCAATATGCCCGAGCAGACCACCCTCTTTTTTAAGAATGCTTTTTGTCTCCTGTGGAGTAAGATACACCGGCACTTCCACTGCAATCGTCGCGATATCGGTTGCGAGAATGAATTTCTGCAGAACCGCATGGCGCTGGAAATTGGTAAGGGCCGCATTTAACGCAATATCAGCAATTTTGCAGGCATAATCATTTTTAGGCTGTGGGTATGTAAAATGGAGGCCGAGGTTGCATTCTGAAGCCCGCATAGTAAAGGAATCAGAGGTAAGAATGATTTTTCCTGTCATAATGTCGTGAAGATAGTCATACAGTCCTTCACGGGAGTTTTTAACTCTCTCCATTTTATACCGGTGAACCTGGAACAGGTAGTTCTGTTTATGCTTCAGTAATTTCCTTTTAATTATCCTGTACGGTTTATCGAATTGCATAATAGCGTTTCGATCTTTTTTTATTGCAGCAGACTTTCCAAAATCTTTAATCCATTTTGCGACCGTAGACAGTGACGGGAGTACTTTGTATTTACCCTGTAATCTTTTACGGACGGCTTCCAGTGAATACCCTAAATAATAAAGAAGAGGGGCCGTTAGTATTACTCCTGCCGGGTAGCTATAGGTAGGAAGAGCGGAAAAGGTAAATCGTCTGAAACATGATTTACATAAATAAATCTGAGATGTTCCCTGTTTTGTTTTACGTTTACCCTTTTTAATAATTTTTAATGAATCGCAGAATTTACAACATTTTTTTAAGGACAAA
>CBDVBE010000180.1:0-12177 GCA_965372145.1 uncultured bacterium
TTTTTTGTTGGTAACATGGTTATTCCTTTACCCCGCCTCACTTCTTCACAGTGCTGAAATATGCCGTGCTCTTCTTGATTGTCCTCCGGATTATGATGGACAGACAGTAACAGTCGGTTATAATACGGTAATGCTCTCAGAAATTTTTGAGCATTGTTCACCGATCGAAGTTGTAGAAGCGGACAGCACACCGGATACCATCTCATTATTTATCATAATCGACCATTCATCAAGTATGAGCGTTTTTGATTCATTGAGTTCCAGGTATCAGGGAGCCTGTGACCTTATTGATACCATTGCCAGCGTCTCCCCGGCTTCAGAAATAGGCATCGCTGTATTTTCAAACAAGCTGCTTCATAATTCGGGTGACGATCCTCTATTCAAGGAACTGAGCAACACCAATGGGTGGAATGACTCCTATGTACCACTTACCGGTCTCAGCTCTCAGGTCGGCGGTATGAACGCTGTTGCAAAGCTGAAGTGGGCAATCGAAGTTGATCCAGCGCAGAAGGATCTTGGAAATAACTACCTGCTTGTAAATGGTAATTACGGCAATTCCGGTAGATACCCGTATAATGGTAAGACAGATATTTCAATTGCCTTTGAAGCTGCAAAAGAAGCGTTTAAATCTTCAAAATACGCCAAGAAAAGGCATTACGTTGTACTTTTCTCTGATGGCATAGCACAGGGTGTTGATGCCGAGAGAGTTCAGTTTATAAATGATTATATTGAGGGAAAGAATACACCCGCTACATTTACCGCGTTTTTTGTTGATCAGAGTCAGCCGATACCGAATGAAATTAAAGATATGACCGCCAATATAAAATCCAACGGATACTCCTCGACCAACATTCTTAGTGATGTATGGAAAACACAGGGGGAGATTACCGTGTTCTTTGGAAAAATACTGGGTAGTATTATTGGAGACCCTTTAGAATTCACCAGCACACCTATCAGCATGACTATAAACGGTGTAACAACAACACAATTTGATTCAGTTGACGCCTTTTACACTGCCCCGTTTTGCGCTTTTGATAAAAATGGCGAATTAACCGTCACTGTTGAATACACCTGGCATTGGAACAACCCGATAGACAGCAATCAAACAAAAAATTATACGGTAAACATCAAACAGGGCCCAAACCCGGATATTGAGACTGTTGAATGCTGGGAACAGGGACGGCTTGCTTTTTATCATAACGGCACGGAAATAACCTTTGCACGGCCAGACCAACTGAATCTTGATGTTCGATTTTACCCTCCGGACACTACTACCGCGCCTCCTTTCAATGGTTCCTTTTCAGTAGAAATTACTAATGTGGCCAGAACAGACAAACTGACACTTCCTATGACGAAAGAGAGTCTTGGCCGCTGGTATGAAACATCATTTACACGGGAATACGCAGCGCCGATATCGGGTGATAACATTCTGCAGAATTCCATGAAAGACAGTATTATCGCGATATACCAAAATCCCGACATACCTCTTGATGTCGTGTATCACGCGATCCCGTCTCAGGAGAAGGTTGAAATGGATGTTTTAGCAACCTATTATCTTGACCAGGACGCGAATGGTCAGCCGGATATGATCTGCGCGGTACAACAGGGCGGACAAATTAATACCGCGGAGGAGTGTGAAAAAATCAAGGCATATATGAACATTCCGGGTCCTCGTAATATTGACTATGCCGAATCTGTTGTTCCCGGCACCTACGGATTCGATATAATCATAAACGAACCTGAAGGACAGCCATTTACCGGCCTCTATTATAAAAATGACGGTTCAATTGATGAGCAGGTTAAAATAGATAAAGTTAAACTTGCATCAGGACAGACATTTCCATATACCCTTGTCGATATTCAGGATAGTATGGCGCCGGTAGTGTTAAGCGGTTTATACTGCCCCTGTTACGTTAAAAAAGTGGGGCAGGATGTTGTAGACACCCTGATTGTTACATTCGCAGAGCCGGTTGTAACCCCGACAGATAAGCAGCCTTTTAAATTTTATGATCTTGACAACAGTTCAAATATTATAATCCTTGACCTTGATTATTTATCTAATAAAGACGGCGCTGTGCAGACATTTCTTGTAAAATCTGTCAACAATTCAAAATGGTATCCCCGGAATGGTGATTCCCTATGGATCAATCACACAGCCGAAGTGTATGATATACTCAGAAATACACAGGATAACGAAAATAATCGTAAAGGGCCTCTTCGGATAAAACCATATCAATTCGATATTCTTGTCTATGTCTGCCCGAATCCCGCGCTGCCCGATGATTTAGAGGAAGTGATACCGATAGAGGGACTTGGTGAAGATAAACAGGGTCTTGTCATTAAAGCAAAGGTAATCGGTTCCTGGACGCCGGATGTCTCACTAAATGGAACCACTGTAATTTTTGATGCTGTCGGCAACAGCATTATACAATTAACCGGTATTTCTGTTGATGATAATAAAGATGGGATAAAGGAGACGGTTGTATTTATCTGGAACGGTAGAAATCATAATAATAGAATAGTCGGTACCGGCTCCTACCTGGCAATTGTCTCGGTAGAAAGTGACGAGAGTATAAAATGTGTGCAGCGGGTAATGATTGGAATACAGGAGGATATTCCCCTGACGAAAGATTGAGAAAAACAAAATAAAATATAGAGACACAACATTATTTGATGAAACGGTGGAAGTATATGAAAAAAAATGTAATAATACTATGCTTATTTCTTTGCAGCCTGCATACCTTCTGTAAAGACAATGATGTTTCCGGTTCAAGAATGTATAAGGGTAAATGGAAACCGGTTGTGCACTCCTGCGGACATATAGATTCCCTGATCTGTCATTATATTGAAACAAATAAGAACCTGGAAATGTGTAAAAAAACTATCGATATTTTATCCGATGAACAGAAGAAGAAAATCGAATTGGCAATACGCTATAGCGGAATAAATATTACCTATATTGATAAAAATATTACGGAAACCGAAACAGAGCATCCGAAGAGATTATCCTTTTTTATCTACGACAAGTATTTTGACCGGCTCGGTCAGGATGAACTGGCGCTGGAGCTTACAGTTTCAACATCATATATCGGCGGGATTAAATATATCTATTTACTCAAAAAAAACAGTTCGGGTTATTCTATTTCATATCTGCTCGGTAAAATAGATATTTAGTTACTGAGGTAATTGCAAAATTAGCAATTAGCAATGAAAAGATAAGAAATAAAACAATTCAAAATGTAACATTATCAATTAGCATTTTACATTCTGCGATTAAATATCATCGATTCTTTTTCGCATACTTGCTTTGCTCATTTCGCATTGATCATTTGGCATTTTACATTAATCATTTTACATTTAGTGTCTATTCTAAACATTCTCTATCTAACAAACAACACCCCACCTCTTCCAGCAGATTCCCCTGTCCCCCTATTTTTCAAACCATAGAAACACATCCCCCTGGCAACACTCTTTCCGTTTTCAGACAAAAGATCCCAAACGGTTTCACCACCGCCGTCCACCTCAAGACGCCTGATTATAGAACCTTTTAAAGAATAGATATTCAAAACAGCGGAACCGGCACCGGAAGCGTTGTCAAGGGCAAACCTAATTGAACCGTCCGGCAAGTGAAACAGCCTGATATAACCACCCAGACCAGATTCGCATCCTGCGGTCTTCACTGCCGACTGATCTTTTGAGAGTTCTCCGTGTGTAAAGGTGTCCCAGGGAATAAATTTACCGCCAGGGCCTGCCGATGGCCTGACTTTATCTTCAATAAGCTTTTTCGTATAGGGCAATTCATAGCTATTGCTATCCCTGAAGATATAATGATTGTAAGCTATTTCATAAGATAGCGGGTTGAGATTTGAGCAGGAGATTGGCCCCTCTTCGGTAGTTTGAACAGGCCCTGCTATAATGCTCTTTGACATATACTCCACCCCTTTTAATATTCTGGGTTTGGTTTCCCCGTCAATTTTCAGGCTGTATATGTCATCTCCCTGTATCCAGGCCATTTCGGCAAGATCAAAAATACCCTCAATGTTATAGTTGGCATGCCCGCAATCACCGCCGGTTCCGCGATTAATTTCCCACACTTCACCACTCTCTAAAATTGTCTTCCTCCACCCCTCGGTGGTCTTAAGAATATCATCAAGAAAGTGATTAAGTCCCGAATTATAGAGTGTTTCGTCATCGGTATAGACGCCGAGGGCCATTCTATGAAGAGATACGGATATTCCCTGATTAGGACATGACCCGGAACCATCCCAGGAAGTCGCTTTTGTTTTAAAAACCTCTACAAAATCATCAAACTGTTCTATATCAGAAGCAGACCATCCTGAAGCTCCGTTATTATAATGCCTGATTATCTCAGCCGCCGCAAACCAGACAGGACCATACCAGGCGGCCTCAAGTTCATCCTGCACTTGTGGATCATTGTCCTCTTCATATATATCCTCAAGAACAGCGGACCAGGCATTTAATATACCAATGGATTTATCGGCATATTTTTGCTCACCGGTAACTACCCACCTCAGGGCGAGCGCGTAGGCGGCACTGGCGTCATTATTAAGATCATTTTCATCGGGACAGGTACCGCTTCCAACCACCATCACATTTTTGTGGGGAGATGCTGAATAGGTAAGCTGCGCGTGATCTGATTTCAGCATCTGAAGATATCCCTCTTTTACGGGGCTGCCTGCTGAAGCGTTTGCCAACTGTTTAATTTTGTCAAGCTCAGTCTGGGTATTGGAAATCCCCGGGTGACTGAATTGTCGTGCGATGACTATAGAGGTCAGGCTCAATAATACAAAAATTGCTCTTTTCATTTTTTCTTAACCCTGTTAGTGATAATTGGTAATGTAAAAGTATCAAGTATTAATTAGTTCCTGTTAAATTTAGTTTGTTTTGAATGTCATTCCGGCATGCTTTAGGCCGGACCGCGAAGCAGAGGCGAGTACACCTACTTGCTACCCTGGAGCCAATCCAGCTTTTTGAGCATTTAGAGGCATGGATCCCCGATAAAAGCATTCGAGGATGACAACCATTTATAAACATTTAACAGATACTAATTAACATTTCCTTAAAAAATCATTTTTCTCACAAGAGATCCCGTTCCCAACTCAATCCTCACGATATACACCTGCTGTGATAATCCAGTACTATTGATCCTGTAAACAGGTCTCTGCCCTGATTTACCTCCCGGATGCACACGCATAACCTTTTTCCCGTTAAGATTATAGATAGTACAGGCACCACTCTTTTTCACATCACCCGTAAGGATAATGGTTATATTCTTCCCTTTACGTAAAAATTTCATACTCGTTGGCAAAGGAGCCGTAAAACTCTTCCCTGAAATGCCGGTCACGTCATCGGGTGTATACACAATTTTCATCTCCCGCATGGATATGGCGTTATGGTCCCCATGGGTACTCAGCGCCGTAAATTTCAGATACCTGCCCTTAACAGGGGTAAAAAGTCTTCGCTGTGCATTTGCTGATGTTGTCCAGGAGGAAGCTGCTACAGCACTGCCCCAGGTAACTCCGTCATCACTCACAAATATCTGAAACTCTTTGACCTGCCCATATTTTGTACCGTCAGTTCTTGTGTAATACTCAAGCCCGGATATTGCATACTCCCTGTCAATCTCTATGACAATATCCTGGGGAAGCTCTTTCCACAAAAGCCACTTGGTACCAAGGTCATTATCGATAATATTTTTAGCGCTGGTTTCTTCACCACCCACCGACTTTATACTTGTTTCAACGTGAGGAATATAGAGGTATTTTGGTATATTCAACGAGTCGCCGGACGTTGTTATCGGTATATGGATCATCTGTTTACCTGCCGGGATAACGACATTACTCATTGAAGAGTTAAAAACCAGTGAGTCGTAACCGGCATTTGGCCCCGGGCCTGTATATGTATACCTGATAACAGAAAGATCGCACACATTTCCGCTACCGGCCGAACTCTCCTTTGTCTCAACAGTCAGGAAATAACGATACCCTTTTCGTGTATCAATACCAAAAAGGTAGCTATCTATATTACCCAGATCAATACCAAACTCCATAGGCTCCGTATGCATTGTGCTGTCACTTTTCCAATGACCGAGCATTGGGATTTTTTCTCCTCCGGCAAACTTGAAATGTTCACAAAATTTCGATACATCAGGCTTGAGTGCCGTTGTGTCATTTGCAAACCCAATACTCAATCGCATATTTACCCGCTCAGAATAGTCCATTTTAATTTTCATTGTTGTTGCCGGCCTGTAATCCTTACGAATATGAGGAACAGCAACCCACAGTTTCAGGTAATTACCGGGAAATGGAATAAATCTGTAGGGAACATAGATTGAGCCGTTGTTCTGCCACGCTCCCCAGGTATTCAGCATTATAAGCGCTCCTCGTTCCCAGTCTTTCATGTCCACAACGCCGTTGCTGTCAGTATCAACATCATTGGTAATCTGACCGTCGCCGTTAAAATCATATCCCACGCTGTCATCATAGCCTGCCCAGGTAATTCCATGATCAATTCCGCCCTTGAAACTGATCGCTATTTTCTTGCCGCCCTCATATTCACCCGCAGGGATAGTCCCTTTTCCCATTCCCCCGATATTAATACCGCTTCCCAGTACGCCACCTTCCTGAAACTCCGTATCGCCCCAATGATCAAAGGCCCATTTTTTAATAAGCAGCAGTCCCTCCTCATCCTTCAATTCAATGGCGGAACCTTTAATCTGGCGATTGAACATGGCACTCTTCCAGTTGGCATATCCCTGCATCCATCCGTAGTTCTTATCCCAGCCGTAAATCTCAGAACCTCTCCTTCCGCCGTAGACTTTTGCGTTGGGAATGCCGTTGAATTCAGCCAGTTGATTCCCATTTGACCCTTGCCCGTAAAGTTTATAAGCAAAATGGGTTGGCAGCATCTGCTCTAATCCTGCAACGCTGTCATCACGATAATTATTCAGTTCATAAGGAAGAACATATCCAAACCCTGCGGAATATCCGCAACTGCCTCCAAGCTGACTAAATATGGGAGGCATATATTTTGAAGTCGTATGATCTACTCTCGTTGGAAGCACGCCTGCTCTTGTTTTACGAAGTATATCCTCTTTTTGTTCATTCGTTAGAGGTACCGAACCAGGAAAAAGTGAGTCGTTGACAAACCAGGAAGGCAGTTCTTCGGGGTTTGCGACAAAACTATTTTCTGCCAGGATAAAACTTACACCAATAATTAGCAATATAAAAATTGACATATACTTTAACTGTTTTTTTCGAGAGGCTGACATAACACCCTCCTTTTCTTTTGTTAATGTTATTGTATTAAATTTTAGCACTTTTACTTCAACAACAACTTCTTAGTTTCACTAACACCATAAGCCATAAATTTTACCAGATACAATCCATGATTTAGATTCTTTAACGAAACCTCCTTTGCACCGTTTAACACAACCGTTTTTACCATTCTTCCAGTTGGAGCAAATATCTTTACTTTTGCATTTTGCTTTAAATTGGAATAATTTAGAACAAGATTTTTATTGACCAAAGTAATAGAACTGGTGTTCTTTTTAACTATCATTTTTCCATCAGGAGCGACAATCGGTGTTGTTATATCATTATCCTTTACCTGTGCTTCATAGAGTGATTCTATTTCTAAATCAGTTTCTCCATGCCCATCCCAAATACCATCTGGTGCAGTAGGATCATAATGTCCAACTAATTTTTTACCACGACATCCTATTACATAATTACGACCTGTTACCCATGGACTTTGTACTTCATACGACTTTGCGGTACAATTCCACAATACATGGTTAACACCTGCCCAGCCATGCCCACTCCCAGAATTCAATCTGTTTTGAACATCCAGTCGACCATCACCTGTTGTTTCAATTACATCATAAAGAAATCCCATGACCCATCTATGATGCGGACCTGTTGGACCATAAGTATTAGTTGCTTTAGAACGAGTAAAAACATTGGGGCCTGCTGTTCTAACACCTGACACAAAAGAGTGTCTTCCTTTATCAGTTTCACAATTAGAAACAAGTCCCATTTGACCATCAAGACTAAAAGTATATCGCCTGCCTGAAGTAATTATTGACACGGGTTCAATATCTTTACAATTAAGCACAGAAATAAATTTTCCTTTTACCGAAACAGATGCGAATCCAAAATGCTTTGAAGTGATATTGCGTACCCAGGAATGTTTGGCATCTCTCACATATACAGCAGTCCAAGCATGATCTTCATCTGCATAATAGGGCTTACCGTCTTTATTTTTTGTAATAGTTGAATCAAAAGTTGATTTTAAAAGAATATTTTCGATACCGCAATTAGACACTCTTTTAGTCTCTGTATATTTATAGACATAACCACCACCATACTTATCTTCCATCGCCATTACTACTGGCTGATCTATTATGATAGTATTACCTGATATCTTTTCTATTTTCCGTTCAAATTGTGTATTATATCCTTCAGCTGTCCATTGCTTGATGGTTCCACTTGCATTCTGAGGTATTTGATCCATTTTTAAATCATGTATCCAATTATCTGTACCTGGCCTGTAAAGCATAATTTCATCTCCAACACTGTATTTGGCGGCAGACTCTAAGGTAATCTCTTTTGTTCCAACAGGTACATAGGTATCAGCAATTTTTACCCGTGTACCTACAATTTCTTTTAGATTACTTCCTCTACTAATAGTTATAGCCTTAATTTGACTCTTTGCAGTAAAAATTAAAATAGTTCCATTATCACTATCTCCTTCACCACGAAGTACTACACCAGAACGATTTATTTTCAATCCATCTGAAATTGCATAAGTTCCTTTTTTTAACAAAATAGATCCTCTAAAACCATTGGCATTAAGGGGCATTTTTCCAACTTCATCAATAGCAGTTTGAATTTTTTGTAAATTATCACCACTAATTGGAGTAAGGGTTTTAACTACTTTTATATTTGGAGGTATTTTCCCCTGACGATAGCCAACTTTACTAAAATCTGGAATTATGTTTCCTTTATCATCCGCCTTATATTCAAGCTTTCCCTGAGCATTGTAGTAAACCCATTCAGAACTCCATTTTGCTTGAACCGACAATATTAAAGCAAATACCAATAAAATTATGAGCTTACTGTCTGTTTTAAATACTCTCATGATAATTCCTTCAATTAAATTTTAATTTTATCTCAATAACAATCTCTTAGTTTTGTATTGGATCATCCGCGCCAGTTTTTTTATAATCACCTCTGAATTTATAAAAATTGAAGAGTTCCGTATCACGACATAATACCATTTCTTAAACATACGGATCACTGCTGAACCGGATAAAGTAGTCCGCCCTCAGCAATCTTATAATTTGATCCCTCAGAAAAGCCTGCAAGTTAGTCCGGTTTGTGCATTACTTCCGTATAATAATTCTGGTACTTTGACAAAAATTCCCGGCATTAAATTTACACACATAAACTCCCGAAGGCAATGCGGTACTGTGTTTATTGAGATTTATGGCATATATACCATCAGTAAATCCACACTCATCCATTTTTACCAGAGTTTTACCATACATATTAACTATTGATATCAAGAACTTCCGGTTTTTCATACTAACAGGAATTATAAAATGCAATTTGTCGTTATTTTGATAAACCATATATAATTTGTCAATTGTCTGATTTGTATTATTTGCATGAGTGTTGGTTCCAGTAATGCAAAAATCGTCAACAGCCCTGTCGCCTGCATCGGTTTTTCCGGTAACACCCCTGAAACAGATGTTAACCATTCCCGTATATCCTGAAAGATCAATTGTGGCTTTTTTCCATTCGTCGTTGAGGTATCCATCGTTATCAAACACGGAATTAGTCCAGATGCCGTCAAGCTCAATATCAACATACAGATGCCCCATTCGTCCGTCATAATCATCCTGCGACCATAAATGATACCAGAAAGTGAGTATAGGGTTTTCTAAATTGTTCAGGTCGAAAGTCGGTGTTAACAGGTTAGCTCTTTTATCAGGGATGTTTCCTGTTGCCTCGGTATAGAGATATTTTCCTGTCCCTGTTGTGTGGTCTGAGCCGGGGCCTGTTTTGGGCCAGTTGGCGTTGTGGTCCGGGGTCGCTCCGCTGTGTACAGTCCAGTCGAAATAATCATTGCTCTCCTGTGACCATGATTCGCTGAGTATTGTGCCATTATTAAACTTGTCAAAATCCTGAACATACGGAAAAGAGGAGATTACAAATACTTCGGCAATTGCAATGTCGGCTGTGCTGGTATCAATAATAGAGCTATTATTTACGCTGGTTATTCTAATCTTATAGTCAGTACCGGGAGCCATATCAGCAGGCACATCCCAGTTGAATTGACCGTCACTTTCGGTTGAAGAAGCAATGGTAAAAAAATGGGTGCCGCTTTTATAGAGTTCGATTTTAATACTCTCATCGATATTGTCAATCCATTTGATTGTATACGTATATCCCTGCCGCCACACTTCACCGCCAACAGGGTAGAGTAGTTCAACGAAAGGTTCTGTCGCATAAATAACTTTGAGTTTCGGCCTGAGGCTCACATCCGGATATTCCGATGATGCAATCCGACCTTCAAACCGGGGCCTGTTTTTGTCGAATTCAATAAAAAAACCGAAATTTTTGTCGGGGTTTACTACTGCTGCGCGAATATTGTCGGATACATCATACTCCTCCCACGCATCAACAGCAGTGCTTGAGACGTGCCCTATTACTACCGGCTTGATATCTGCCATAGTTTTAAAGTTCAGGGTATTTTCACTCCAGGATGTTTCAATTTCATACAATGTTCTTGCGCCATTAGCCATGGATGTCTCTTTCGTCTGGTAACAGGAAAATAACGCCTTTTTGACAAACGCATTTTCCGGAATTTCTGTAAGATCGAATCTGAATGCCGCCCGGGCAATCGTATCATACCAGCATCAGGTTATTTTGTCAGTATGAAAGCTTTCGATCGTAAGTTTTTCTTCGCTGCCTGTCCCCTCGGAGTAGCTGTGGTAAAAAGGGTTTGGTTCGTTAGCGATATCCACTTCTTTAATGTAATGAAAAGCATAGTTGTCAATGCAACCGGTATATCCATTCACGCCATTTTGAAATGTATTTTCTATCTCACCAAAAGATTCGATAGAAAGGAATAAAAAGAGTAGTCCATACAGGGATTGTATTGTTTTTTTTACAAAAAGTCGTGAATACATATCTATCTCCTCTTATTTGATTATAATCTTCTGAGTCCGGCTTTTAATGTTATCTATTCTCAAAAAATAAATACCATTCGTGATAGTGCTATATGTTTTCCATCGTCTCTCTCCCACTCTAACCAAAGGGATTTTTCTTCCGGAAATTGATACCAGCCTGCTGTTCTCCACCGGTTTCTCAGAAGTAATTATTAACCTGCTTTGTATATTACTGATAATCAATTTTGTTTCATCAGGCACAATAGAGTTAGTCGCTAATTTTGTAGAGGTTGTGATAAAAGGATGGCTACTGCTGATAAATGTACCGAGAATTTTTTTAGTTACACTACTCTGTACAATAGAGAGTACGCGAATTCTGGTGTAATCATTTACTTCTCCATCCACACCCGCGGTGAATTCAACAGTTATATCTTTCGAATCGCCGCTGTTTATTGTACCAAGCACAAATCCAAAGCGATTGCCGGAACGAGGCATAACCGCGCGTACGATTTTTCGTGCCTCTTCTCTGAAAAAAATATAGACCTTTAAGCTGTCGCTTTCTTCGAAAGGAGCCAGCGATGTAACATTCACAATCACTCGTGTAGATTTTGGTTTGTCAGCTAACAGAATCGTTTCTATACCAAACTCAAACTGCGGTGTCCACAGGTTTAGCAGTGAATCACACTCAAACTTCAGATTCTCTTTTATAATATTCGGCCAGTAATACCAGTATTCATAAAAATCTTCCGGATGGTGTTCATAGTAGCCGTTTAATATTGCTATTTTGGTATGAAGACCGGTAAATCCAACTCTCCAATTCTTGATATCGTCGGGAATGTTAATAGCGTCGAAATTTAAAGCGATATATTTATTCTTGTTTTGATTGTCAAGACTGTAGCAGGCCTCTGCCATTTTTACACATGCGCCTCAACCGCTTTCATCCATTGCTTCGATAAATATTGGCTGCTGAGCAGCCGCGA
>CBDVBE010000181.1:0-12121 GCA_965372145.1 uncultured bacterium
TTTTTTAAAATAAATAGTACTACCAATTAAAGACAAAATAATTAATCTTATTTTGTTTTGTAAATTTATTGTAAGCGTTCACAGGTTCAGGGTTCCTCGTTCATCAAGGATGATAAAAATGTAGCGCCCAAAAATCCTGGGAAAAACCTATAACATAGTGGGTTTGTAGAAGTTCTTTTATTAACTATAGATAAAAAGTTCGTATTGCAACACCCCAATCGTTAAAATTTCAACAACAACTATCGTCACAACCATAAACCGGAATTATATTTTAGAATAATATTTAACAACAGGACACTTTTCCATGGCCAAATGCGTAACCTTTGATTTTGACGGTACAATAGCAGACACACGCAAGATTTTTACCGACATATATAATAATTGTCTGGTGGGGCGCTATGGTGGGCGTAAGGTATCAGAGGAGGATATTGAAAAGCTGCGTAAATTCTCATTATATAAAAAATTACGCTATTTAAAAGTGTCTCCGTTGAAGATACCGCTCTTTGTAAAAGCTGCCCGCAGTGAAGTCAGCAAGAGTATTAAACATTTCCCGTTGTTTACCGGTATTGATACCGTGATGGTGAATTTAAAGAAAAAGGGTTACACCATTGCGGTGATTTCGACAAACCGGAAGAAGAATATCCGACGGTTTCTGGAATTAAAGAATATTACGGTTGTCGATCATATTTCCAGTGACATCAGTGCCTCTCTTTTTGTCAAAAGCCGTACTATCAAGCGTTTCCTTCGGAAAAAAAGAATTGCAAAAAGGGATTTTGTGTATGTCGGCGATGAGCTGCGGGATGTAGAGGCGTGTAAAAAGGTCGGGGTGCCGGTCATTGCGGTATCCTGGGGCTGGGATTCTATTGAGGCGATAAAAAAAGGGGAGCCGGATTTTATTGCGGATACACCGGAGGATATTGAGGAGGGAGTGCAGAAACTTATAGGATCATAAAAGAATACTATAAACCGACAGGGTGATACTAAGAAGAAAGTAAAGCAGTCGTATTTTTATGGCTGCTTTTTTTATTTCATATACTACTGATAAATCTTGACGGTTTAATTCCTGAGGGATATAATGGGATATGAGTTTGTTGAAAATTAACCATCATATTTATCATATAAATCTAAAGGAGGGTTGTATGAAACGCCTTTTAGCAGCAGTACTGCTTGTTACGGTTTTCTTTTCCGTACATGCCCAGGACGGTATCTACGGATCATTCACCATAGGCCAGAAGATCATTAATATGGATGAGTTGAATAAACTCATGGACAAGCTGGGGTATGATGTCGAATTCGTCAATAATTACTGGCTGCTTGGGGGTGAAGGGCATTTCATACTCGCAAAACATTTTGTTATTGGCGGCAAAGGGTTGGTCATGTGGAATGAAGAGGAGGTGAAAGATACTAATATAACAGTAAAAATTGTTGGCGGGATGGGAGTAGCATACCTGGGATATGCTTTTTTAGCAGGTAGTGAAAAGCAGATCAGGCTGATTCCCAATGTCGGAATTGGGGCTTCAACGTTTTTATTACAAAATTTAGAAACAGAATATGACACTGATGAATTTACACAAGTTATTACTGATGACCATCGCTCAGTAATGACAAGGCTTGGCTTGGCAGTTGATCTCAATTTAACCTTTGACTGGTATATTAAAGTAATAGAGCTTGTAAAGATTATTCCGGGATTAGGATTCGGCCCGGTTATTCATGCTGATGTCGGCTATACATTGATACCGACAAATAGTGAGTGGGTGCGCGACGTTAATGATGCCGGTTTTGGTAATGAGCCGGACCTCAGTTTCGGTGGATTTTATTTCAATCTTGGTGTTGGCTTGGGTTTGAGTTCTTCTCGATAATAATATAGTACTTCCGAACATCAGAACTCCTGACCTCATAGCCAAAATCCGATGAGTTTCAATGATCGTTTAAAAAATAGTGATGCGTTTTAAAGGTATGCTTTGATTTTTTATAGAGCCGTAGTAGGGGCACAAAATTTTGTGCCCCCTACGGCTATGAACGCAAAAAAATAGTTTTTTTTAGTTTCCGGGGAGCCAGGAGTCCTGAACATTGAAAACCCCCGATATCGTTGATACCGGGGGTTTTTTTATATACACTACTTTCTGTAGAAAAGTAATTACTGTTTGCGGTACACTATCTTTAGAGGAGGCTCTGCTGTTGTGGAGGTGCAATATTTCTGAATAAACTCCTCTACGGAAAGCAGGTTAAGGTCTATTTTCAAGCTGATAATATCGTCTTTCTGGATAATAGTCTCTCTATCCGGCCGATCGTTAAATTGAAGAGATGAGTCTATAGCCTGGTGCATCATACTACACCTCCTTGTTTTAGATGCCACGAACCCTGTTTTACCAGACTCTATTATAATTATCGACCAACAGGGGAAGTTTCTTAAGCGTTTAAATAAAATTAAATAGCTTTTCAGCTTTTTTAATTTGGACACCTGTAATAATTACGATTTAATAGTGTAAAATAGTTACATAAAAAAAAATCGCCTCATATTAATTATACCACGGAAGTATCTGTTTCGTCGGTGACAGGCATCACAAAGCGTTATTTTAACCTCTAAACCTCTAAACTCAGAACCCTTGAACCCAGAACCTGTTAACGGTTATAAAAAGTTATAAATCTTCAATCTCCCCCAGGCGTCTCTTAATCTCCTTTAAAAACCTGGACTCCTTTAGAATATAGCCATCAAGAAATGCCACCTCAAGCAATCCTTTCTCATTTTTATGGACCGTAAGACTTGCACCCCAATCACCAGCCTGTTTTGCTTTTTTTAACAGGGAAACAGCTTCTTCAAGATGCTGGTCTGCGGACCAGGATTGATAGTGTGGATCTGAGAGCAGGGAGGTAACATTGCTTTTAATATTTTTACGAACATTTTTATTGATTTTCAGTACATTGAACACATCCTGGCTCTTTTGAGCATAATAGGGGGCCCGCGCACGCTCTTTCATTGAAACGATTTCATCAGCCTTGGCTACAGCAACATAAAGATGGGCTTCACCAAGACTTCGAAGTTCTGCTGTCTGTTTTTTATTCATACAATCAGGACAGGATAAAACCGGCTGAATTATATTACTATCTGTTCGTTATCCCCTTATGGGACACACTGCTATAGGAAAATATAACCTTTCATATGGGAATTGGTAATGTCTTTATCCCGTGAAGAAATTGCTGAACTGGCCCTGCGTTACATTCCGGAAGATGAAATCATTGATTTCCCTCAGGAAGAGGAACTTTTGTGTTTTATGGAACGCACCGTGCCCAAGGGAAAGAAACTCAAAGATAGTGAGGGGTGGCGCTTTGGGGGTTATGGCATATGTAAAGGGTACGAGTATGATTTCGAGTCAAAACCGAAGGGGAAATGGGTCTGGTTTTATTTTGTGTCACTCAATACCTTTCCCCCGACAAAACAGTGTTTGAAACTGCAGCCGCCCCATATTGCACGGGGCCGGTTTGAAAACGCAGACCGTTCCGGCGAGATGAAGATTGTACGGATCCCTGATTATTTTCAGGAGATTGGTGCAGGGTACAAAAATGAATACCAGGAAACCACCGATCCGGCAAGTAACGATAATATTATTCCATTTCCCCGGAAGAAATTGTGATATATGGATGATAACAAACAACCTCTTACAGATAATTTTGGTTTTTACGCGATATTGACTAATCCGGTGAAAGGGTATGAGTATCTGGCCAATGTGTGTGTGGAATATGAAGTACCGTTTGTCCAGTTGCGTATGAAAGTGGCCACCGAGTATGAAGCGCTGCTTATAGCTGAGAAATTACGGTATATTACTGAGAATTCCAGCACTCGCTTGATTATTAATGATTTCCCCTGGGTAGCAGTTGATTCTGCTGCAGATGGTGTGCATGTCGGGCAGGATGATATGCCCTACGATGAAGTATTAGAGATTGTAGGGCTGGATATGATAATAGGTGTATCAACACATAATCCGGATCAAACAGAAAAAGCCTGTGAAAAAAGGCCGGATTATATAGGGATCGGGCCTGTGTTTGCAACACCAACGAAAAAGATCCCCGATCCGGTTTTAGGCCTCGAGGGCATGAAAAAAATGGTTGAAAAAGCAACGGTTCCCGCAGTTTGTATTGGCGGGATATCACTGGAGCTGCTGCCTGAGGTGCTGAAAGCGGGAGCAAAGAATTTCTGTATGGTCAGGCCTGTCTGTGATTCGCCCAATCCTGCCAAGATTATTAAAAAAATATTAGCTGTCTATAACGAGCATTTTAAAGAATAATTTGTTATATTTTAGGTAATTGAATAAGATATTCTACTTTTTATCTATATGAGACAATAATTAACAAGTAAAAATCGTAATTAAACATAATTATCCACCTATTTTAAAAACTCAAAAAACAGTACTATCATGATGTTTTTAAGCAGACATAAGAAATATTTCGGATTTATCTTCTCGATTCTTCTTTTACTATCTCCTATAACCCTTTGGGGCGGCGAAATTGTCGCTTGCGAAGATGTTCTTGGAGAAGGCATACAATTCGAGTGGCACCATAATCCCCATTTTATCTCCACCGAAACAGACTCCCATTGTGAACACCATGAAGAAGAGCCTAATGTTGTATGTAGAGATAACCACGAATATGATTTCTGCTCAGGCATTCTGATATCCAATACTATTCTGCGTTCACGCGATGAAGAATCATCAAATATAATCCCCCTTTCTCAACCGCTCATTATAGGAAGAGTCTTTAATAATATTGTATTATTACAGTCTTTTTTCAATTATTGCGGTGATCATACTATTCCTTTAATACAACTTCATACTATCCTTAAAACAACCATTCTGCGTTGTTGATTCCCCATTTGGTCTTCATTTTGACCACATTGCTATTCTAGGTAAATTGTAACCAAATTTATTAATTATTGTTGGAGGTATCGGATATGAGAGGTTTAAATCCTCGAGCCTTTATATGTGGGGCTCACTTAATTATTATAACTCTTTGTTTTTCAGGATATACGGAAACGCTTCGATTCGAAGAGGCTGTTAAGAGAGTGTTGGAGCACAATCCTGAGTTAACTATCCGGAAAAACGGGATAAAAGCTGCAGAAGCCGCGGTAAAACAGGCTCAGGTGATACCCAATCCGGAGTTGGAGATAGGGCTGGAGAATCTGGGTATTAATGAAATTGAGGCTGCTATTACACAGCCTCTTGAGTTGGGTGGGAAAAGAAAAGCACGTATTAAGCTCGCGAAGAAAGAGCTGGAAGCAGCACGATGTGAAATGGATATTACCAGATTGAAACTTCAGGCTGAAACCGCACGGAAATTTATACCGATTATTACCGTACATCTGAAAATCGATTGTATCGATTCACTGCTGCTGCTGATGGATACAAGTCTTGTTGATATCAGACGCCGGATTAACGTTGGTGCTGCCATGCAGATTGATGCACTTAGAGCAGAAATGGAACTGGACGAACGGTTGCTTGAGAAAACAGCCCTGAAACGCGAACAGAAACAATTAATAAGAGAACTGGCAATGCTCTGGGGAGATACTTCTTTAGTAACCGCTGATGTTAAAGGAGAAATACGGAAGACTGTCCAACTGCCGGCCCGTGACGAAGTATTAAAAAAACTGGCAGATCACCCTGAAATCAAGCTTATTAAGTTGCAGCAGGATATTGCACATAGAGCGATTGAGGAGGCTGAAGCTGAGTCTGCTCCTGATGCGGCAATAACAGGCGGGTATTTACGGAATAACGAAACAAAGGAAAATGCAGGTATTCTTGGATTCAGCATTGGCCTGCCGTTATTTAACCGAAACAAAGGCGCTATTCAGGCCGCAACCCATGAATATAATTCCGCGAGAAATGAATATGAAGCAGCCCTGCTTGAACGAGCCGCAGAGGTAATTGCAATAGTATCTGAAATAGAGGGCATTGAAAACGAGCTCTCCACTTTGCAGGAAAAACTGCTGCCAAAAGCAGAAAAAATTTACGCAGACCTTTACAAATTTTATGTGCAGGGAAGTGTCGGTATTCTTGAAGTGCTGGAGAGCAGGCAGCATCTTATTGAAACACACCTGAGTACTGTAGATTTACTTTTAGATAAAGCATTGCTGTATGTTGAACTTATGGAATGCACTGGCATGAAATTTAACATTATTAAACAACAGGAGAAATTATAATGAGAAAAATATTGATTATACTAACAGTCTCTTTTTTATGTGTCTCTCTTGTTGGCATTTCATGCCGGGAGGAGGATCATCCTAAAGAACCGCACCAGTGTGAAGAGCATGGTGTAGCGGAAAAGCAAAGTGAGCATAATGATGAGCATGAAAAGCATAGTGAAACGTGTGACCATGATAGCGAAGATAAGGATGATGATCACGAGGAAAAGGCGGATCATGACAAACAAGACCATAGCAAGCATGAGGATGAGGAAGATGTCCAGCTTTCAAATAAAGCTATTGCTCTTGCGGGAATAGAAAGCGCAGTAGTAGAAAAAAAGGCTATAGCTCAGACCATCGAGCTTTCCGGTGAGATTGGCTATAACGAGGACCGTCGTGCACATATTACCCCGCGTTTTAGCGGTGCGGTTAAAGAAATTCATAAACAGCTCGGCCAGTATGTGGACAAAGGAGAGCTGCTGGCAACAATAGAAAGTAACGCCAGTTTAACTAACTACGCTGTGCGGGCTCCTATTGCAGGATGGATTGTGGAAAAACACGCCACACCGGGTGAGTTTGCCGGTGAAGAAACAACTCTTTTCGTGGTTGCAAATCTTGGCTCGGTATGGGCTAACTGTGAAGTGTTTGCAAAGGATGTTGATGTGGTCGGACGGGGGCAGCCGATACTGATAAAAACTGTTGGCAGTGACAGACAAATTCAGGCAACATTATCTTATGTCGCTCCAGTGTATAATGAAACGACAAGAAGTATTATCGCCCGTGCGGTTATTCCCAATAAGGGAAGTGCGTGGCGGCCCGGTACCTTTATAACCGGGGTTATCTCTCTTGCATCGGATACACTGGTTCCTGCGGTGAATAAAGAGGCTGTTCAAATTCTGCATGATGAAACTGTTGTCTTTGTTCCTGAAGAGAATAATGTTTTCAGAGCGGTTGAAGTGAAAACCGGATTGGCAGATGATCAGGTTGTCGAGATCGTTTCAGGCCTCAAACCCGGTGATACCTATGTGGCAAAAGGCGCTTTTGAAATCAAAGCCAAAATAGTTACCAGTGCCCTTGGAGACCACGCAGGGCACGGACATTAATAAGGAGTATTCATGATTGAAAATCTAATAGAGATCACCTTAAAAAAGCGGTTGATAGTTGTTCTCTTTCTCATAGGTATTTTGGCGTATGGAACCTATCAATACCGACGATTGCCGACAGATGCTTTTCCTGATATTTCTCCGGTTATGGTTCCCATATTCGCTGAAGCACACGGGATGGCGCCGGAAGAAATAGAGCGTCTTATCACTTTCCCAATTGAATCATCGATGAATGGTCTTCCGGGTGTAACCCTTGTCAAATCCACTTCCGCTTTTGGAATGGCCGTTGTATATGTTTATTTCAAAGAGAGTGTCGATATCTATTTTGCCCGGCAAATTGTATCTGAACGACTTACCGGCGCGTTGGCGGAAATGCCGGAAATGCACGAACCGCCGGTTTTGGGGCCGATTTCAACAGGCCTGGGCGAGGTGTTTATGTACTATCTCTTTGCCGATAGTACTGTCAATACTGAAGGTAAAGATAAGAACACCTATCTGCGGGAAATCAATGACTGGGTCGTAAAGTTTCAATTGCAGACGGTACCCGGTGTGACGGAGATCCTTTCCATGGGTGGCCACGTATTACAATATCAGGTGAAAATTAATCCCTATGCATTGAATAAATATGACCTGGGTTTGGAAGAAGTCGTTGAAGCCATAAATGAAAATAATGCTAATGCAGGAGGGCAGTTTCTTGTATTAGGTTCGGAAGAATACCTGGTGCGGGGAATAGGCCTTATTGAAAAGCGGGAAGACCTGCGTACTATACAACTTAAAGTCCATGATGGAATACCCGTTAGAATCCGCGATGTTGCAGTAGTAGACTTCGGCAATGAAATGCGTCGGGGAGTTGTTTCTCTTAACGGTGAAAAGGAAGTTGTTGCAGGAATAGTAATGAAGCTGTTCGGTGAGAATACCTCAAAAGTTATACAACGATTGGAACGGAAATTCCCTGAAGTACAGGCTTCCTTGCCCGAAGGCGTCTCTCTTGTACCGTATTATAATCAAAGCCGGTTGGTTGAAAATGCAACAGGTACGGTAAAAAAAGCCCTTCTGGAAGGTGCGATACTTGTGATATTTACGCTTCTGCTTTTTTTAGGCAATGTGAGGACTGCTTTTATTGTCGTGCTGGCCCTGCCGCTATGCGCTCTGGTTGCGGTGATTTTCATGGGGCTAACCGGCTTATCGGCTAATCTCATGTCACTGGGGGGAATTGCCATTGCTATCGGTATGCTTGGCGATGCATCAATCGTCATGGTAGAGAATATTCATCGTAATTTATCGGATGAGAAAAACAGGGGAAGAAGCAAAACTGAATTGATAATTCACTCGGCGAATGAAGTTGGAAGACCGATACTTTTTTCTGTTGCGATTATTATCATTGTTTTTCTGCCTTTATTTACCCTTGAAGGTGTTGAAGGGAAAATGTTTTCACCGTTGGCATTTACCATTTCATTTGCACTCCTTGGTTCGATAGTATCGGCCATTATATTCGCACCTGTTATAGCATCCTTTTTACTCAAAGCAGAACCGCAGAAAGAGTTTTTCGTGGTAACATTGCTCAAAAAGGTATATAAACCTCTTTTAAAAAGAGCACTAAAAAGGAAAATTATTATAGTGTCAGGGGCCGTTATCGCTTTTATTATTTCCATACTTCTCGTTCCCCGGCTTGGAACGGAATTTATACCCATCCTTGAAGAAGGAGTGATTCAAATTAATATTACTATGGCCCCATCGATCTCGCTTGTAAAGGGAACAGAAACCATCATGAAACTTGAACGTCAAATCCTTTCCTTTAATGAAGTTGAATCGACCATTGCAAAAATAGGAAGGCCGGAGGCAGGAAGCCATCCCCACCCTGTCAATTTTGCAAATATACAGGTAACACTTAAGCCGCAAAAAGAATGGAAGGATTATACATCCAAGGCGAAATTAGTAGCAGCATTAAATACTATGTTGTCTCACTATCCGGGTATTCAACTTAACTTTACCCAACCAATTCAAAATTTGTTTGATGAGCTTCTTTCCGGAGTAAGGACCCAACTTGCAATCAAGCTCTACGGAGACGACCTGTCAGTGCTGCGTGTCAAAGCGGAAGAGATCAAAGAGACGATTGAAGGAATTGAGGGGCTTGTGGATTTAGCCACCGAACAGAGTTTTGGACAGCCACAGGTACAGATTATTGCCGACCGTAAAGCTTGCGCCCGTTATGGTGTGAATGTGTCTGAAATACTTGAAATTGTTGAACTGGCTATCGGCGGCGAAGTAGTTGACCAGATTTTTCTTAATACACGGCGGTTCGGAATTCATGTACGGTATCAGGAACCATTCAGGGAAAGTTCCGAAGCAATAGAGAATCTTCTTGTACATACTTCAGAGGGGTATAGAATTCCGCTCTCCCAGGTCGCGCAGGTAAAAAAACTTGTCGGTCCTATTCAGATAAATCGGGAGAATAATCAACGTCGTTGGACAATCTCAGCCAATGTTCGTGGGAGAGATTTGGGAAGCGTTGTCGCAGATATTCAAAAAAGGATTGAAGAGAAAATCCAGCTACCTTCGGGATATTACCTGGAATACGGTGGTCAGTTCGAAAATCAACAGCGTGCTATGAAACGTTTGAGTATTATCCTACCCTCCGCCTTACTGTTAATATTCTTCATGTTGTATCTCGGCTTTAACAGTATTCGTTATGCCCTTTTGATATTTGTCAATGTTCCCCTTGCTCTGATAGGCGGTGTTTTGGGACTGTTCATTACCGGCGAGTATTTGTCTGTTCCTGCTTCAGTCGGGTTTATTGCGCTTTTAGGCATAGCAGTGCAAGACGGATTTGTGCTGGTTTCCTTTATAAATCAGCTTCGACAAGAGGGGGTTGAAACTGCAGAAGCTGTTGTCGAGGGATCAATGCTGAGAATCAGGCCGGTTTGCATGACCGTACTTACTACAATACTGGGTCTTGTTCCATTGCTTCTTTCGCGTGGCATGGGTTCGGAGGTAACACGCCCCTTGGCTGTTGTAGTAGTATCCGGCTTGCTTTCATCAACATTCTTAACACTTTTTCTTCTCCCCTCATTATATGAATGGTTTGCGCCAAAACTCTTGAGGGATGAGTAGCCGTAAACGGCTTGAAATTAGAAATTATAAACGAAAGATAGGAAGTTCACTTCCAACTTGAGTTATACACTTTGTGTAGAAATTGGGAAAAACATGAAAATTGTATATAAATAGTACACAAGCATGAATACCAGATTTCAGCGTTCTGTAAACGCTTACCTATATGATTATTTTTAAAAACGAGTAACGAAAGGAGATGCCGATGAAAAAAATTGATGCTTATATCAAAAAACAGCGTTTAAATGAAGTTATTGAACAATTGCATATGATCGAAAGGCTCACTGGTGTCAGTGTTCATGAGTTAAAGGGATTTGGCAGATCCCGGGAAGAAGATATGCCGGTTCATATTGTAGATAATATTATCGATGCAATTCCTTCGGTTAAACTGGAAATTGTATGTCTTGATCTATTGGTCGATACGGTTGTCGGGGCTATTCAAAAAGGCGCTCATACCGGCTTGCGCGGCGATGGTAAAATCTATATATCGAATATTGAAGAAGCAGTAAGAATAAGTACCGGGGAGCGTGGTGAAGTGGCAATATAACGAAATTGATATTTTTTCTTTAAAAGAGAGGTACAAGATGAAATCATTTAATATAATTATAATAATTCTTTTTTATAGCGTTTCTTTCATTATCTTCTTGAACGGGTGTGCACCTTCCAGCACTATAAACCTTTTAAAAGAGCAAACGGTAACGGTTAACAAGAAAAATTTAAATGATGCCAGGATAGGCTTTGTAAAACTGGTTCAAGACGGTGATGTGCTGTCAGTTTCCGGTACAGTCCTGTTACGAAACAAACTGGTAAGAGGTCATGTGGATATCGTGGTATACTCAACAGACGGATCGATACTTAAGAAAACAAGTACCCATACTATATTGAGAAAACGATCAATCCGCAGAGGAGTGTCAGCTAAAAGAACAGCGTTTTTTTCCGTAGATATTCCTGTTGTACCGCCAAAAGGATCTGACGTTCGCATCGGGTATCATAAGCGCGGTTATACTGTACCCGAGTCATTTGATTGTGGAAAGAATGTCGCTATTACAGATTGAAAATTCTTGAGAAAGGAAGCAAGTAGAAAATGCAGTATAGCAGCACGAATGTATTTTTTTATCACAATAGAGATTTTTGTTAGTAAATTGATAAGTAGACCTCTGGAATATTCTACTGTGATGAAGAAGAATGCAAAAAAGGAGGAAACATGCAATTTCAAAAAAGTGGAGTCATGCGGGCCTTATTTTTACCAGTGTTACTATTCTTTGTTTACAGTAATGCAAATGAGATAGATTTGGTACAGAGTGGTATAGTAAGCGTTGAAACGGTTTATTCAGACTATTTACTATTTCAGACAATACAAGCCACCTATGATAATAACATTCTTACGGTAAAAGGATATGTCGCCCTTAAACGGATTACCATTCGGGGGCATTTTGAAATGACCATTATTTCCCCGGAAGATGAGGTCCTTGATAAAGTAAGTACCGAGGACCGGTACTACAATAAAAGAAGGAATCGCCCGATAAAGTTTTTTTCAGTAGAATCGCCGGTAAATCCACCCAAAGGATCACGCGTATTAATCGTTTTCAGAGAGAAACCGCTTGAAGAAGAATAGGTGTTTTAAGCCGCGAATAAATGAGTATGTAATATCTTTTGTCGCCGTTCGCAGCTTGAAATTGCGGTTTGAAATTAGAAATTATAAACGAAAGATAGGAAGTTCACTTCCAACTTGAGTTAT
>CBDVBE010000182.1:0-12082 GCA_965372145.1 uncultured bacterium
AAATTGTGTCTCTATTTCATTTTTATCCATTTTTCTTATCAGCTTCGTAACATTGTCGATCGCCGGCCAGTCAGAAATCGACAAGGTAAATAAGGCTATCAAGGAAAAAGGCGCGAAGTGGAAAGCCGGTGTTACATCGGTTACACACCTGTCCAAAGAAGAACGGCAGAAACGCTGCGGATTGTTATTTGCCGAAAGACCTGAGTTAAGAAGTCTTGGCGAAGAGCCCGGCTCAGGAGTGACGGTAGAACCGCAATCATTTACCCCAACCTTTGACTGGCGTACTCAGAATGTCGTAACACCGGTGAAGGACCAGGGTAGTTGCGGAAGCTGCTGGGCCTTTGCAGCAGTAGGGGCAATGGAATCAGCCATGCTTATTGCCGGCGTTCCTGAAGGGGGTGACCTTTCCGAACAGTTCCCTGTTTCCTGTGATAATACCAATGCCGGATGCTGCGGCGGGTATATGCAGTATGCGTATACGTTCCTGCAGAACGCCGGAACCTTTGATGAAACCTGTTTTCCCTATGATTTATCAGGTTACTGTATCTGTAGAAACCGTAATAAATGTACCAGTTATACATTATTATGTGGCACTCAATGCGACGATTGGGAGTCACTTTTAGACCGGCTCTCTTCCTGGCAGTGGGTTGACGGGACCGTGGAAGTACCGAGTGTCGATGCAATAAAAACTGCTCTTCAAACCGGTCCGGTTCCCTGTGGTTTTGATGTCTATGATGATTTTTTCGATTATACCGGCGGTATTTATGAGTATGTAACCGGCCCGTATCTCGGTGGCCATGCCGTAATTATTGTCGGATGGGAAGATCCGGATGCTGAGTCCCCTGATGGCCGCTGGATTGTCAAGAACAGTTGGGGTGATAACTGGGGTGAAGCCGGATATTTCCGTATCAAATGGGGTGACTGCCGGTTCGGCAGGGATGCTGGTATATTGCACTATACTCAACAGGTTTGTTCCGATAACGATGGTGATGGGTATGAGGATGAAACATGCGGCGGCGACGATTGTAATGATGCTGACCAGGATATAAATCCCGGTGCTGAAGAAATATGTGATGGTATCGATAATAACTGTAATGGTGATATCGATGAAGGCTGCCCCTGCCCTGATGCCGATGAGGACGGGTATACAGATAAAGCATGCGGCGGAACCGATTGTGACGATGATGACGCTGCGATCAATCCCGGAGCAGTCGAAGAGTGTGACGGCGTAGATAATAACTGTGACGGTACCGTTGATGAGGGATGCTCAAATTGCTTACCCGCAGGTTCCCCGTGCGATTATAATGATGATTGCTGCTCAGAAAAGTGCCTCGGAAGACCCGGGAGGAAAAAGTGTAAATAATTTATACTTCATTTATAATATCGAAAGGCCGGAAGGAAATGATTTTTTTCCGGCTTTTTTATATCAGGCCGTTCATGCTATACCGCTTTTATCTACATGGATGCTCAAGAATTTCCAAAACATGTCGCTCCTGACGGAATTGTGAAGGGCGAAAACCATACCTTGTAAGTTTTTACTAAGGGGGCATAAAATACTTAACATCTTTATAAATAAATATTAGTAAGTATGCCACTCTCATATAGAGTTTTTATAATGATGTACTTTTAGACAGGGCACTTGCGAAATAGATATATTAAAATTAATTATTGTTCTGATTATAAAACAGAAGCGCCCCCAGTCCGAAAGGGAGAGAGGGCACTTCAGAAGATTAATTGAACATGACAATTTTAGTTATCGTATCTTATAGATTTTAGCGTTTTTAATATATTTACCGCTTTGAAACCTGACGATATAGATCTGTGCACTCAAATCCAAACCTCCGGCATCCGTACCATTCCAGAGAGCCTTATAGGTACCTGCTGCTTTCTTCTCATTAACAAGGGTAATCAACTCCCGGCCCTTAAGATCATAGATACCGATCCTGACATTCTGCTTTGCATCCAAAGCATATTCAATTGATACATTACGGAAGAAAGGACTCGGGTATACACTGGTTACCTGGGTCCTGGCAATAGTGGGAGCGACCTTTTGTTTTTTCACAATTATTGTCTGTTGGTCCTTGGCTTCATTAAGCAGGCAACGGCTTATAGTTGAGGAATTTAATGACGTATCTCCTTCAATAAAATCTCCGACCGGGAGAACCTCTATTTCAAAGAGATCACCGGATTCATTGAAAGGGTCCGTTCCTGCGAAAGCAACCAAAATTCGATTATCTACTGCATTATCCAGGTTTAAAAATCCATTGAGAAGTGCCGCAGGTTTTACCTTATGCAGTTTGTATTTCTCACTGTTAAAGGTAAGCTCAAATTCACCGGCAAATATATCATCAGCCACGTCTTTAACCGAGATAAGCGCTTTATACCCTTTGACCGGGCCATCGTCCGTACTGATTTCACTCTGCACAAATTGATTCATAACAATCGTCCCGATGGGAGTCGGTTCCTGCCGTGGTGTATCGGAAAAGAAATCATTCCAGTTACCGCTGACGTCACCGATCATATAAGCATTGATCTCAAGGTTATGGACGCTTTCTGTCAATTGTTTAAGCACGGTCTCTTCCGGGACCATAAACCATTTTCCGATATTGGTAGCGTCGTTATATTCAACAACAAATCTCAGAATAAGTGCGGCATCATAGGCAGTGTACATTTCATTTCCGTTTACATCAGCACTTTCTAACTGGTAATCAAACGTGTTCAGGGAAATTAAATCAACCACATATCTGAGAATTAATGAAGCGTCATAGGCAGAGATTGCATCCCTGATGTCCCCGGAATCTTTTTGTGCTTTGATAGTATACTTTAAATATGAGTGGGGTACTTGTGTGAAAGCGAAAAACCCGTCGTCGTTAGAAGCAGCTTTCTTCCCTAATTCAACAATTTCAAGGTTAGCGCCACCCACGCCCATTCTATTTCCGAAGTAAATAACCTTGCCGTCAACCTGGTATCCGTCACCGCCGCAGGGCATGAAAACATGACCGTCTTTGGTTGTAGCAGCAGGATCGCCGTCGTTAAAAAAGGCTTTGACTATTGGCAAGTGCAGGAGCTTCCCACAATGCTCATCAAAAACCATCAGTTTAATTCTGAATAAAATACCGCCACCTGAAAAAGGATCAGCGCCGGCAAATGCAAATTTTATCATAGTATCGGTAATATTCTTCGCATATGAAGAACCTGCGATAACTGAGCCAATAGTATCAACTTCCAGAATTACCATTTCATTTTTATTGTAGCTGAGTTCAATATTTCCCGCTAACACGCCATATTCATCCATTGGAGTGACATAAACTCCATAATACAATGTGTCACCCATCTGTACGGTGTCATCAATGGTATATACAACCAGGTTACTTGCATTAATCTGGTATCGTTGTTCGGTTTTACCGCCCAATTCATCTGTAGCAACCACGATAACATCATGGGAACCGAGATCAAGGAATTTCGGAAACCAGGTGATAAGCCCTGTTATCGAATCGATCCTCATATTTAACGGTTTTATACGCAGAGAGAAACGTATTTCGTCTTCATCAGGATCTATTGCGGTAACCTGATAATGGTATTTCATTCCGGCAATTGCCTCGGTTACAGGAGTACTGGTGATTATAGGAGGACGATTATTTAGATTATTACGTGGATAGAGTACACTTATACCGGTGCTGTCGTCAGGGTGCAGTTTTCTATGTGATATATCGCCCTGTTTTACTTTAGGCCACATAACCGCATCGGGAATTTCGCTATGGTCCATACCCAGTGCATGCCCGACTTCATGGGTCGCAATATGACCGACATCCATTTTACCTGATTCGCCCGTAGTTGACCATGCCCAATTCTTATTGTTAAACACAATGTCATAATCGGTTATTGCATTAAGATTATTACTCCAGACATAACAGGCTGCAACAACGTTTCCACCAAGAGGCCAGTCCTTGCCTTTTGCCCATTTAAGGATATGAATACTGTCAGCAGCAATTTTATCAACCGCTGTCATGCCTTTATATTCACAATCGATTGCTGTTGTCGGCACATCACACCAGACATTAAAAGCTGCATGCATATATTCCCATTCGTCAATTACATCCTCGCATCCTTTCTCATTAAACCAGTAAGGAACAACCGGATTTTTACCCGGCCATTTCGGCCCCAAAAATTTGTACGCTGAAACTGACATTGCACTAATGGTTATAATCAGACAAATAAATAGTAATTTTTTCATACTATACCCCTCTCTCCTTATTTATTCCGTGACTCGTTTATATAATCGATAACTATTGTCTTGAACTCGTCGAGTGTGTAAGTATCACCTGTTACAACTGTCTGTCCACCGGTTTTACTGATTAATCTTACACCTTCCGACGTATCCTGACGTACTTTCAGAATACCGTTTTCGGTGTATATTATGTATTTTCCCTGGTACATACCAACAGTCTGAAAAGCACTTAAATTCATTGGATCGGTAAACAGGAATGCGACAATATCTTCACCGACTTTGTAGGAAGAAGTCCCTTCCACATATAATGTTTTACCATTGAGTTTGCCACCAGGCTGCTTGATTATTATTTCATTATCTTCGTCATCTCCAATGAGGTCGTCAATAATATTCATTCGGATGTAAGTGTAAATGATCTCCTTATCCTTATCCCACTGGGTTACTATTGCGGTCACTTTTGCCTGGACAACTTTATCTGAACCTGTTGAAAGGTTCTGCAGTGAAAGCTCAAACATTGTTGTTGCGTGTACCGGGATTATAAGGAACAGAAGAACAACGAGAAGAGCTGTAAAGTGTTTGTAATTCATAAAGCCTCCCTTTTGTGATAGTTTTTTATTCATTTTGCTGTATAAATTTTTATAAGATAAAAAACATTTACTTTTGACAATTTAAATTATACAGCAAAAAGTGAATAATTTCCGGAAGTTAAGATTCCGTTTTGTAACGTTTATAAGGTGTTGATAATAAAGGAAATGCAGATTTGGCGTGACGATGGTCACATTTCACTTACCGTCATAAATGTGACGACGATCACATTTCGGAACATATTTATGAAAAGCGGTATAAAATAAGGTGTAAGAACGCCGGACTGGTAATTTTAACGGATTGAACGGGGAATCCTGAACCTGTGAACGGTTACCATATTTTATATGACTTTTTTTTGAATATCTTCTTTTAATTTTTATTTACGAATTATATAATTACAGTGAGTTAAGCGGAGGGGAATGGAAATGACCATTCCGATACGATAATGAACACTTACAACTTTAGTTGTTAGTGTGAATTATCGCCTTTAGGTGACTCAATGTTATCCAGGGGCTTTCATTTTCAGTTATAGGGATAAAACCGGATTAAAGTACTTTTTTAATACAATAACTATTTATCGTAGGCCATTGTTATCAGGAGGACAGGTAATGAAAGTAACTTTGATTTGCATAGTTATTGCCTGTGTAGCGTGTAGCTTTGCACAGGAAGTGAATTACACCGGGTATGCTCAGAAAACAAAAGCATTTGCAAAGAGAATCTCACCTTTTGCAGGTAGAATATATACCTATTCAGAAAACAATAAGAATAAGCAGGTTTTTTATACCAAGGCGTTACTTGCGCTCAATAATGCTGAAACAGCTCATTTAAGTGTAAAGAATCTCAGTGATCTTTTAACTTATTGTTCCTATACCAAACGGCTGAAAAAGGATTCAAAACTGCGGAAAGATATTATAGCATACGGCCACCGCAGAATGCAGGTAATACTAAGTGAAATAAACAAACGCTTTCAATGGGCGGCAGACCAGGTAAGAAAGGATGAAACAGCCGGTAGATCGGGTAATTTGACTAAAATACTGAAGCAGTTTGTTGATGAATATATGACAGTGAGTCCGGTTATTGACAAACTGGCAGAACTGGTTGATCCTTCAGCCAGGAAACCGCTTGTCAAAAAGGAGCCGGTTCTTAAACCAAAAGAAACTTCACCAAAAGGTGAAAAGGGAAAAACGGCAACAGTCTTGATATTTTCAATACCTCCCAATGCAAAGGTTTTTATGGATGGAACTTTTGTTGGAAAGACCAACCTTGATAAACTTAGCGTAACTACCGGTACTCACCGTATGCAGTTTACTGTGCAGGGGAAAGTACTGACGCAGGATATGACCTTTAAACCCGGGGATAATGGGAAGATGTTTGTGACAATAGAGTAGTATCAACCTAAATTGAGCGATTCATATTGACTTGTGATATTATAACCTCACCCCTCTCAGAGAGGGGTGAATTATTTGTGATTAATATGATTAATATAAAAAAACTACCTGTCCGGTATAATGAAATTTAGGTCACTATTAAAATATAAACACCCTATTTTACCCCTCTCTGAGAGGAGAGGCTGCAGAGCGCAAGCTCAAGCTTTGCAGGAGGGTGAGGTTATAAAAAATAAATACCATACTAATAATTGCTCAATTTAGGAGGCTAATAATATAGTGCTTTATGTTACAAAATTCCTTACCATTTTAATATGCGGAATATTTGCCTCATAGAAAATCTCACCGCCAAGGATAAAACCGCATTTTTCGTAAAATCCAACAGCCTGTTCCTGCGAATTAAGATAAACCTGTTTTAATCCAATACTTTGCGCATATGAAACCAGATCATCCAGCATAGCTTTACCAATACCCTTACTCCGCCAGTCCGCAATTACCGCAAGCCTGCCGATGTGCCCATTCTTCTGCATACGGCCGGTGCCCACAGGCTGGCCTTCTTCGTTCCAGGCTAGAACATGGTAACAATGGGGACAGCGTCCATCAAAATCTATGGCGGAGGATATTCCCTGTTCTTCTGTGAAGACCGTGTTTCTTACAAGGCGTATTTCTTTTTCGTATTGAGTAAAGCCAACAATCTGAATTGTATTTTTCATAATAGTTATTTAATAAATAGTAATTCAATAGTTAAAGCTTTTTTAATTATGCAAGATAGAATTCAAATGGTCGTCATTAACCAATGGTTCGCAGCTTCTACAGTCTGAATAATTTGATAAACTGCTGTTAAAACTTTTTTTTCCTTAAAATAGCCCTATTGACGAAAAATGCCTGAAGAAACTAGCAACCTGCAAATAAATGTTCTCCGCATTCTATCTTGTATTATAAAAAGAATATTAAAGCTTTTAAAAATGTATTTATCTCTACCCATTAGACTGTTTATTTTCTTCCCGAGCATTATATAAATATTCCAATGCATCTGGGGAGAGTGTATCTAAATTACTTCCACCCCTAACAAGTATTTCCGCAGCAAATTCAAAATAAACAGCTCGCTGCAGTGTTTCATTAAAGTCTTTACCGATAGCAATCTGGCCATGATTCTTCAGCACTATTAATTCATGATCATCAATAACGTCAGCAACGGCAGAAGCCAGTTTTTCCGAACCCGGGTCTGCATAAGGTAACACTGCAGGCTTTCCGATATAATATGGGATTTCAGGAATAATCGCAACATTTTTATTCGGATCAGCAGAGCAGGCGAGAGCGGTGGCAAAAAGTGATTGACAGTGAAGCACTACGTTGCATTCCTTCCTTTTCTGAAGGATCTTTCGATGAATTCCGATTTCAATAGAAGGTTGTTTCTTCTCCAGCGGCGATTCGTCGTTAAGAATACATACCATGACAGTATCTTCAGTCAGTTCAGACAACCATGCACCGGATGTGGTGATAAGCATGATATCCTGGTCGATGCGATAAGACAGATTACCGCTGCCGCATCGTACGAGACCATACTGGGCCACCTTATGGGCGTAGAATATAAATTCCTGTATATGGGTTTTAAGTTTTTTGTGCATGTTATTGAATCCCATTTGCTGTTTTCCGGATCAATTCCCATGCCTGCCTGACATGTCTTTCCTCTGTATTTGTTTGCCCGATTGAAAATCTAAGAGTGTAAACATCCTTTAGCATTGTATGGGTTAAAAATATTTTACCGCTTCGATTGAGTTTTTCCAGTAACTGTTTTGAGGATTCATTGCCCTTTTTATGAGTAAAACAAACCAGATTTAATGGGGGCTGCACAACCAATTCAAAATTATCTGAGGCATTGATCCATTCAGCAAACATTTGCGCCAGTTCAATATGATTTTTTATATGATATTGCAATCCTTCAATCCCATAGTGGCGGATGACAAACCAGAGCTTCAGTGCACGGAAACGCCTGCCGAGCGGGATGTGCCAGTCCCGGTAGTCAATGACCGCACCCGATTCAGTTGCTTTGTTTTTGAGATATTCCGGCAGGATACTGAGCGTTTGTATTAATACACTGCGATCCGCGACATAGAAGCAATCACAGTCGAAATTGGTGAACATCCATTTGTGCGGGTTAAAGCAGTAACTGTCCGCGAGTTCAATACCGTCAAGGATATAGCGGTACTCGGGACACACCGCTGCAGTACCTGACATGGCCCCGTCAACATGTAGCCAGATACCTTCTTCGCGACAGATACTCCCGATTTCCGGCAAAGGATCAATAGCGTTTGACGAGGTGGTACCAATCGTAGCACAAACAAAGCATGGAATGAGCCCGTTTGATTTATCCTGCGCAATCTGTTCGACGAGTAAATCTGCCCGCATTGCATAGGTATCATCGACATCGATAAGCCTAAGGTTATCCTGTCCAATGCCGGCTATTTTGACCGCCTTCTCAACCGATGAGTGGGTCTGGGTGGATGAATAAGCGACAAGTTTCCCGGTACAGCCGGCTTTATTGGTTGCATAGCCGGTTATTCGTTCCCGTGCAGCAAGGAGTGCGCACAGCGAGGCGCTTGAGGCGGTATCCTGTATTACACCGCCGCCGCTGCCTGACGATTTGAATTTTTCCGGCAGGCCGCATATGTCAACCATCCAGTCCATCACGTGTGTTTCCAGTTCAGTGCAGGCAGGACTGGTCTGCCATATCATACCCTGCACCCCCAACCCGGATGAGAGCAGGTCGCCGAGAATTGAAGGTCCCGAAGTGTTTGCCGGAAAATAGGCAAAGAAATTGGGTGACTGCCAGTGGGTTATGCCAGGCATAATCAGGTCATTGACATCGTTAAGCATTGCTTCGAATGATTCTCCCTGTTGCGGAGGTGCCGGTGGTAACGAGTTACGAATTTCTCCAGGTTTCACCTGAGAGAGTACCGGCAAGGATTCGATATTTTCGTAGTAATCGGCAATCCAGTCAATGACCTTTTTACCGTATTTGCGAAAGTCGTCTGGGGACATGTGGAAATTGTTTTCCTGGGACATCGTGTTACCTCACAATCGATACGTTACATCCGTTTAAGAAAAATAATACGCTGCGATAAAAAAAAGAATGGAGTACTGGAGTGTTGGTCTTGAAGCCTTTTACCCATTACTCCATCATTCCATTACTCCATCAGTATCCCTATCCGAATCAGCACTGAATAAACTATTCTGCATATATTTGTTTGAAATACCGTCCTCAGTCTACCAGTTTTGATTCCGGAACACTTTCTTTCTTTTGTTTCAGATGGAACTGGTCAGGTTTTTCTTTCAGGACTCTCTTAATCCAACCATCCGGATACCCCTTTTCCTGTGGACGGCCATTCTCATCTTTAACATACCCGTCGTTATACTTTGTCAATAAATATTCACCCAGTTTCTTCCAGCGTTCTACCGCAAGTTCTGCATGGGTGACCGAATAATCGGTCAGGTAGCGTTTCATCAATGCCGGATCAGTTTTTGACAGAGCAACTGCTGTTTTTTCAACTGCCGGCTGCAAAGCGAGAAGATTACCTTCTATTTCCTTCTGCACAGCAAGGATCTCAGGCTCCATGTATGAGTATTTAAGGTTTGCAATATTTGACACGAAATTGAATACCCACCATGCTGATTCCCATGAAAATTTACCCAGCTCACCAACAGTGAATGATTCAGGAATTGCATCGATGCTGCAATAGAGTGGAGTATAACAGGTCATCCAGGTATCATCAACACCATACCAGAGTACACCACCAACACCGTCAGGTAAAAATGATCGTGATTGAGATACAAAGGAATAGCCGGTCTGCTGGGTTGATACGGGGCGTTCCCAGATATACTCGACACTGTCATGCGTCCACGCCAACGGCCGCCAGCGGTTTGGGCTGTTGTAGGGTCCTGCATCAATGCCCTTTGTCATATCATAGTCAGTGCCCTCATAGTGATCGCGCATGAGCGCAAAAACATCGGCGAGCGAAATCTTTTTATCCGGCTTTATCCACAGGGGATAGGGCTTCGCACCGTCAACGGCTCTATGGTAATCGGGAGACAGTTTCAGCGAAGGCGCTGCGCGTCGTAATATAGTCCAGACACGTGTGTCGGCAAAACGCCGGTTCTTCGGTGTGGAAGGACAGTATGCTTCACAGAAGCGGAACGGCTCCTTTGATTTCGGGTCGTAATAGCCTTTATCCTTTGCAAAGGAGATGACATTCTTTGAGTAGAGGCATTTTTTAGGATCTTTCAAGGGAAATGTGCCGATCCGGGCTTTATTCGCGTGAGCGGAGATATACCCGTTCGGAACCTTAAGTGCGACCCAGACAGCTCCCTTTCCTCCCGGTCCCGGACCAATCATCTCCATGAGCCAGGCCTCCTTTTTGTCGGCAATCGAAAAGGTCTCACCGGTTGACCGATAACCATATTTTTCAACCAGATCGGTCATTACTTTGATGGCTCCTCTGGCAGTTTTTGCCCGCTCCAGCGCGAGTATCATCATGTTCCAGTAACCAAGCATACCATCAGGATTCTTCAGTTCCTTCCGGCCGTCAAAGGTCGTTTCGCTTAGCGCTAATTGATGCTCGTTTATTAAATTTACGTAAGCATAGGTATGGGGAACCTGTGGTATCTTGCCATATACTTTTCCGCGCCAGTCAGTTATTTCAAGTGAATCACCCGGTTTATGATCTGCTGCCGGCGCCTGTTTTAAATGGGGGTGAAATTCCCCGTCACAGGTGTAGGTGATCATGACAGAACCGTCTTTTGAGGCCCCTTTGGTTACCAGAAGATTGGTGCAGGCCTTTACCGGTAACGTCATAAGAATAAATATCAGACATATTTTTTTTATTACTTTAAATTGTTCTCCCCACATGGATATATCCTCTCTTTTGGTGTGATTATAGAGTATTAATATATAAAATTATCAGAATATTATTAATTAATCAGCGAACATTAATATAGATGTTGTAATATATAAAGAGCATTCGGGAGAAAAGGTAGTAGTAAAGAATGGATAATATTCTATGCGCATTTGGAAACATGAAAGGGTATACTTTGGAATTTAAAGAAAAAGGAAAAGTGTCTATGAAATTTGAATGGGGTATAGAATAGAACAGCTTATGCAATACCGGATTCCACTATAACAGTATTATTAATACCTAAATTGAGCGATACTTGTTGACTTTTGATATTATAACCTCACCCCCAGCCCCTCTCCTACCAGAGAGGGGAGAATTATTGGTGATTAAATATTGGCCTTATAAAAACAATACCTGTTTGGTATAATGTAATTTAAATCACTATTATAATATAACCGCCTTATTGTACCCCTCTCTGGTAGGAGAGGCTGCAGAGCGCAAGCTCAAGCTTTGCAGGAGGGTGAGGTTATAAAAATTCAATTCCATACTAACAATCGCTCAATTTAGGTAATAATATCTTTACTGATCAGGCTAAAGTGTATTATAATAGAGTATATTAAATAGAACGGAAAGTCTAGTCATCCTTATTAAGTGAATAGTCACTGAAAATAAACCTTAAGTTGAAGTATCTGTTGTATGAAAAAAAGTGTTTATATTGAAACAACAATTCCAAGTTTCTATTACGAGACAAGACCAGAGGCTGAAATGGTAGCTCGTCGCAATTGGACAAAAACGTGGTGGGAGAGATATAGCTCAGAATATTCACTCGTAACAAGTGAAGCCGTTATTGAAGAATTGGAAAATGGTGAATATCCTTTGAGTGCACTCTAAAAACTTTACAACGAGGGAAACTGGTATTTGCTATGGCAGTAGGGGTACAAAATTTTGTGCCCCTACTGCGCTGAAACGTACTTTAAATACAGTAGACAGAC
>CBDVBE010000183.1:0-12043 GCA_965372145.1 uncultured bacterium
CAGAAAGGTCAAATGAGAATTAGGAAATTGATTTCCAATTCGAATTGTGCAGTGGCCATTTCCATGCCTCTCTGCTTAACACACTGTTATCCAAAATAACACTCGATGCTGTATTGCGCAAGAGGCCTTGGCATTTTGAATGTTTTGACAAATTAGTTCTTAAATGATACAATAATAGCGCGCAATATAAAATATGGAAATACATGTTCTTATATAAAACCGAAAGTATTAAGTAAATCCATCATGAATCAGTTGGCATTAATATCTCTCATATCTGCAATAATCCTTTTACTATTAGGGCTCCTGGTATATCAGCGCAGTCCGCATAATAGAGCTACTGTCCTGTTTACACTGCTCTGTTTCTGTATGGCATACGAAGGTTTTATTAATTGTAAATTGAGAATGTCTGCCACGTTTGAAGAGGCTTCGTTGTGGATGCATTTTTCCATATCATGGGTGTTCACGCTGGCGATTGCATGCCATTTTATACTGGTTTTCACGGAAAGATATGAGTATTTGAAAAAGAGGAGGGCCTATTTTTTTATATATACTCCTGCAATTCTTTTTCTGTTGATTGACCAGTCGGCCGGATATATTACAGGGCAGCCTGTTGAACGGTCCTGGGGATGGGATGTCAGCAGGTCGAATAATATATTTTTTATTCTCAGTTCTTTCTGGAGCCTTGGTGCGGTAATATTTATTACCCTGTTGTGCTATAAGTATTATAAAAAAGTTAATGATATCGATAGAAAAAAACGGGTGTGGTATGTATTCCTTGGCTTGTTAGTCGGTTCGTTCTTTGCGTTTTCAACCGCAGTATTTCTTCCTTTTCTCGGTATATCTTCACCAACACTCGTTCCTCCTTCATATCTGCTGGCATGCAGTTTTATAGGGTATGGAATATTAAAACATAAACTTTTAATTATCGATTCAGATACTGCAGTGGATACAATCATTGAAACGCTATCGGATATTATTCTTTTAATCGATATTGAAAGAAATATTAAACAGGTAAATCCAGCAGCGGTTACTTTAACCGGGTATGAAGAGGAAGACCTTGTTGGTATGCCGATAAAAAAGATACTACCCCATTTTGATAAGAGCCTTGATGCAATAATCAGCAGGACCTCAAAAAAAGAGCACCAAACACCATTTGTAGGAGAAAATGTTGAATCTACCCTGATAACAAAGTATGGTAAAAATATACCGGTAATATTGCAGGTATCATTAATTTATGACAATAGAAATGACTTGATCGGTATTACCTGTATTGCAAGAGATTGCACGGAAGAGAAAAAGGCAATTGAAAAACAGTATTTAAGCGAAGAGCGTTTCCGGCTTCTTGTTGAAAATGCTCCAATGGGGATCTTTTCTATTGATACGGATGGTACCATCCTTGATGCTAATCAGGAACTGTTGAAAATGATGGATATGTCAGATATTTCCATGATAAAGGGTTTTACAATTAAAAACATACCACAATTACATAAGGCTGGTATAACGGGCTCATTCCAGCAGTGCCTGGAAACTGGAGAAAAAGTATTATCTGAGTGCCTGTGTGCGACCAGAGGTGATCAGGAAATTTATTGCAAGATTTTCTTTACCCCGAAAAAGGATATGCATGGAACCATTACCGGTGTGGAGGCGATTGTTGAAGATATAACGGATGAAGTTGTTCAGGCTAAAGCGTTGAAAATGGCAAAATTGGACCTCGAAATGCGTGTCGAAGAACGAACGAAACAGTTGAAAGCAGCGAATGAAGAACTCGCTGAAGGAAAGGAGCGTCTTGCAGTTACTTTACACTCAATTGGTGATGGCGTAGTAACTACCGATAATATGGGTACCATTGTTATGCTCAATAAGGTGGCTGCCAAATTAAGTGGCCTTCCTGTTGTTCAGGCTATTGGTATGGCTTTTAATGAGGTTTTTTTAATAGAACGTGATGGTGTTTCATCTGATCGCTTTGATCCGATTGCAGGAGTTGTTTCAACAGGTTCAGTAGTGTCAAGCAGGGGAGAAACGAGGTTAACTTCCTGTGATAAGGTTTCACGGAGTATCTCGTATAGCGGGGCGCCTATCCGGGATAGGAGTGGGACGGTTATCGGCGTTGTATTTGTTATGCGTGATATCACCGAAGCAAAGCGCATGGAGGAGGAGCTGTTCAAGGCACGAAGGCTTGAATCTATCGGCGAGTTGGCAGGTGGTATTGCCAGTGATTTCAACAGTGTACTGTCAAATGTGATGACCAATCTTTTTGCCGCAAAGATGCATATAGAAAAGGATAGTGAAGCCTATACCTTTTTTCAGGAGGCTGAGAAAGCAGCGTTTGAAGCGAGTGCACTGACAAAACAATTAATAATGTTGTCACATGATCAGCAGATTATTATAAGCAGAGTTTCAATACAGCAAATTGTTGAGGATTCCATAGGTTTTTTGTTGAGTAATTCACATGTTGATTATCGCCTTGATTTTCCTGGAGATCTGAAAGAGGTTGAGGTTGATAGGGGATTGATGGATCAGGTTATTGCAAATATTGTCCGTAATGCCGAACATGCAATGCCTGATGGAGGTTCCATTACCTGTAGCGCTGAGAATATTACCCTTACCGGGCAGGATATTATTCCCCTCGATCCTGGAGAGTATGTTAAGATTACCGTTACCGATGAGGGGCATGGTATTGCAAAAACGCACTTACCAAAAATATTTGATCCGTTTTTCAGCACGAAAGTTAAAGGTGCCGGGATTGGATTATCGCGGGCGTATGTTATTATTCGAAGGCATGAAGGGTATATTACCATTTCTTCAGAAGAAGGAAAGGGAACTACGGTGATTATATATTTACCAGCATGTGAAGAAGAGGAGGTCGTAGAACATGAGTAATAATGCTGCTCCAAGCCGAAAAGCAAAGATACTCTTAATGGATGACGATGAGGTGATCAGGACCGCTGTTCGGGGGCTCCTTGAAAATTTTGGCTATGAAGTGAAAACCTGCGGGGATGGCCAACAGGCAATTGAATTATATAAAAAAGCATTACAGGAAGAATCCCCGTTTGATGCGGTTGTTATGGATCTTAATATCCCTGAAGGCATGGGCGGTACCAAAGCCATGAAAGAACTGCTTGCTATAGATCCGGACGCAAAAGGTGTTGTTTCGAGCGGCTTTCCGAATGACTCTGTCATGTCTGATTACCGGAAGTTTGGATTCAGCGGCATAGTGGAAAAACCATATAAAATTGAGGAACTGGATAAGGTGCTTGTCCGGATAATCAGTGAAAGATCTTCATAGATAAAGTTTATTATCATTAGTGGCACATACATAATCGTGGAATGTTACTGCGTAAACTTCATTAAGAACAAATTCAACTTGTTCTTCGTTTAGAAATTGCAAGAACTCTATCAACGCAAAAATTGAGTTGTCCCGTTTGCAGGATCAACTCCAATTTTATTGTTATGTGTTAATCAAAGTGATAATAGATTTTTATTAATATCAATTTTTAATTGAGGAATGTGATCATGGATTATTTCCCATACTTCATCAGCATCAATGCCAAAATAGTTATGAGCTATCAGGTTTCTAAAGTTTTTAATATCAATCCAGTTAGAAGATATTGGATTTGAATTCTTATAATTTTCATCAAGTCGGGAAACAGCCTCACCAATCACAATAAACTGCATCATGCAAGCGTCAAAACTTTTTTCATCATGATAAAAATCTTGAGCATTTTTAAACTCATTAGAATAATTCTCAATTTTACAAATAGCATCAGTAATAGATAGAAGATTTAGTTTAATCTTAGACATATACAGCTTCTTTTTCTATAATCTCTTTTACAAAGGGCTTCATGTATTTAATACGGCATAGATCAACTGGTTTATTTAATTTACTCTCAAGATAGTTTTTAAATCTTTTTTTTAAATCAAAAATGTTTGTCGCAGATTCGTCAAGATCATAAAGTATATCCACATCACTTTTTGCAGTCGATTCATTTATTGCAAAATAACCAAAAAAGACCAAAGTTGAAAAATGAAATATTTTAAAAATATCAATTTTGTGAGATTTTAAAAATGATTGAATATCTTGTTGAACCATATATACTCCTAATAAAAGTCTCTGTATCTATAAAATAATTAAATCAACAATGGAACAAGTTGTACATTTCGATTTTATAACTAAGGAAATAACCTGCATCAGACAGGTTTATTTTCAATGTTATATGATTTCCCAGGGTTTCAGGGGCCATTTAGTAATGTCGCGAGAGCCTCGTATCACAGCAATAATTTGAACGGCGTCATGAAGAACTCGATACATGATTCGGTAATTTTGAAATAATAATTCGCGAATATTTGGATCGTCTGCTTTAGGAACTTCACGTCCGATTTCAGGAAGTTCTTCAAGCATATCGATAATTTTGAGAATTTTTTCAATAAAGCTTGCGGCATAAAGGGTTGAATCTCGTGCAATATAATCACGAATCGATTCAAGATCGTCAACGGCAGGAACACTCCATTTAATTTTCATTTCTGAAGAAACCTTTTCTTGACTTCTTCATGAGATACCACCCGCCCTTCATCAGCAGCTTTAATCCCTTCATCAATTTTTTTTCTGACATACATTTCATACATGACATCATCCCACGATGCTTCATCAGGAAGGGTGTCAAGTATTTTTTTTGCTTCTTCGCGTACAACACTCATGCAATGCCCCTTTCATTTTAGTACCTTACAGATTGCTTTCTTGTTTTTTAGAAAGGAATCTGATAAGGAACTTACTTGCGGGTTTATCCCGCGTTAGTTCTTATTGTAAAGAAAAATAATCCAGATATGATAAATATACCTAAAATCATTAAAATTATCCAGACAAGGCTTATATTCTATCCTCCTCCTCCCAACGCTTAGGTTCACGTTTCGGCGCGGACGGGTGGCACAGACTAAATCACAGTGTGAAAGTAAATTATATATTGGATAAATCAAGTTGATTAATTTATTGTCTCCGTCCCCGGTTACATAAACCGGCCTATATTCTTTCAAAATTAAATTCTGAAGTTTCTTTTTTTAATCTACTCTACGGATCAAGTTCGCCCTTCTCATTCACTCTTAGTACCCATGCATCGGTACCTGCCCTGCCGCAGCAAATATAACCTTTATGTGATGTTTTTGAAATTGACCACAATAAATTACCTGTATCATGCGTTTTTTCCCATACCTTATTACCATTATCATCAATCTTGAGAAGCCAGCCTTTACCATCATTGGTACCTGCGCAGAGATAACCGCCGTCATGGGCGGGCACAATATCCTGTAAATATTCCGTGGCTGTTGATACACCGTATTGTTCGGCCCATAAAGAATCCCCGGCATCATTACAGCGCATAACCAGTCCATCAGGTCTCCAAGAAGTGGGAGAAGCCTCGACCATTTTACTGCCGACACATAAGCTGCCGCCCGCAGAGAAAGGAATTACTCCGGCGAAAGACATTCCATTGGGGGCACTGTACTTTTTATTTACCTGCAATGTGCTGCCTGTTTCATCAACTTTACCAAGCCAGGCAAGACCATCATCCTGAGCAGTGGGAAAAAAACTTCCAACAAATAAATACCCTCCACCGGGTGCTTGAGTAATGTCGAGAACATAATCACGTGCGGGACCGCCATGATTTGTATGCCCGACGTATACCGCATTAGGATCAATGGTTACGAACCATGAATCACCGGTGTTCCAGGTTCTGTCCCAATTAAACTCTCCTGCTCCAATAAAACCGGCATTATTATGTTTCGCGGCTATTGTCTCGAATCTATCCTCATTGGCTGTAACCTGAGTTAATACATTACCAATAGTATTTAAATCCACATCAATCTTGGCAAGCCAACCATCCTTCGACGTATTGCTACCACAAGCTATGAATGCACTATCGGACGTGAGTACCATATCATTGATATTGCTTACCCCTGCGGGTTCCATACGCTTCGCCTCTGTTCCGTTGGGATTTAACTTTAAAATTACACCCTTACCGCTAATATCACCGCCACAATAATAGTATCCATCGTATAACTGAATACCAGCTTCAAAATTACCTGTACCAAATGCCTTTGAGAATGTATATGGTTTCCAGATTACCGATATCTCATACACTGACGTATCCAGATTGTCCTCTGACAAAACAGTAACCGTTACCACGGTTGTATCAGCACTAAGAGTAATTGGATTCGGAACATTCTGCACCATAGAAGCATTTGTATCTGTCAGTGCTGCTGTTATTGATATGGTGGCCGTGTCGTTAGGTACCTTTACCATATACGACATATTACCCGATGTAAACTGCGGTGAGAGCGGTCCACCAGAGCAATATAATGTATCAAGGGTCGAAATATTATTTAAACGACGCACCTTAATTGTATATGCCAATGTTGTCGTTCCGTCATGAGCAGTGACCGTCACCGTAACAACGGTATCTCCCATTGATAGAGTAATTGGCATGGTCGGCAGGAAGGAAGCGGTCGCCTGCTGGTGTTGAGTGACAGCGGTAAGAGTAAATACCGAATCATCAAAGGGAACACCAACTGAGTAATTTAGCGTATCAGGGTGAAAAGCCGGCATCAGAATTCCTGCTGATGGAGTCAGTGAATCCAGTTTGGCATTAGAACCGGGAAGCCGTGTGGCAAGGATATAATATGAATTAGTCGTCACCGAGTCGCTGGACACAACAGTAACAGCTACATTGTTTACCCCTGTCACCAATGCTACTGGCTGCGATTCATTGCCTGAAATTACCGTAGTACCCTGGACAGCTATTATTGCATTGGTATGGTTTGCTGTTGGCGTAACAGTTAATGATGTAACCGAATCGGGGACGGTAATGGCAAAAGTTTCCTTTTTCGGATCAAATGGTTCGGTAAATGGGCCGGCAGAAACAGCGAGACTGCATAGAGCTGTATCAGTAAAAACAGCTTTCATGATCACAGCTCCTGAACCAAGAACAACCTTGCCGATGAGAGCTGTTTTCATAGTTGAATCGGTAAATGATGCTGAACCACTTTCCACATGCCATTCCCTGAAGTAGTACCCTGCGGAAGGTGCGGCAGTAATAGTGATACTGTCACCCCATGAAGCTGTCACCGTATTACTCGGCGAAACAGTGCCTTCCCCCTGCTTGGTCAATGTTAATGAGGCCTGATTTGAGAAGTGAGCCTGCACATGAGCATCACCACTGGATAATACCACCGTTGTTGACTCTGCAATACTGTCTGCGATAAGTGCACTACCACTTATTACACTCCATTTAGACAAGTAAAAACCGCTGTCTGGAACTGCAGTAATGGAGGTCGCAGAATTCGGGAAAACAAGAATCGTGGTACCGGGATGTACCGTTCCATTCGACCCGGCACTGATTGTAAGACTATACGTAAGCAGGGATACTTTAATATATGCAGGATCCGTGGTATCAGGCACTCCCCACTGATTATCTGCTAAACAGTAATATTTTCCGGAGTCAGCCAGGGTAACATTTGGGATGGAAAATGAGCTTTGTACTTTACCGGATAAGGCAGTTGTATCTTTATACCACTGGTACGTAATAGTGTCACTACCCTCAACTGTTGTGCCCAGAAAAACAGAATCTCCGGCCATAACAGTGTCTCCAACAGGATGAGTCAATATAGAAACCGCTTTCCCGAGGACGGTTACTGTTAATGAATCATTAATGAAATAACCATCTTTTATATCAACATGAAGTCGTATCAATTTAGGTCCGAATGCTGAAAAAGTATACGAATACCATAGGGTATCTCCTTCTGCTACATTTGCAAAGATAACAGGAAATGATGTGTCACTACCAATAGTCACAAAACAGGAGTCAATCAAATTTATAATTCTGGCGGTAAGGCCTAAGGTTATTGTCTCTCCCACAGTAAAAGTTGAATCCGGATGATTCACCAAGGTTGAATCACTTAAAAATAGTGTCACCTCAACATTTGTTGGATCCTCCCATGGATTGGCCGGATCAGTGCAATACAAAAAGGAGCCCATAAAAAAACTGAAAGTCATTAAAAAGGCAGCAGTCCTCATAGTTAAAACCTCGATTAAATTTAGTTGTATATCGTGGGAAAAATCTGATGTTTTAAATGTTTCAGGTAAAATAGATGAATTGTTGGCGGTACTCAAGGATTTAAACAGTTGGATGTATTCAGGAAGTCAAAATTCAGGTAACGGAATGAAAAGATACAACGATTCAAAATGTGCGGCGCTGAAAGCGTCCGTACCATTTTGTTGTTAGAGAGGTAATAATCTATACGTTTTTGGTTTTCTGACGATTTTTCCAATCAAGGTCATGCGCATGAACACAAGGAGAAAATTGTTCCTGTTTCAGCACCTTGTCAAAGCGTGAATCCTTAGAAATCGCAGCAAGAAGGGGCAAAGCCTTCGATTCCAGGATATTCGGATCAGCGGTTGACTTCAATGTCTTACGATAGTCCTGGAATAATTCAACAACTTCTCGGCATGACTGCTTCAAAAAAGCAATTTGCTGTCAGCTATTAGAATTCCTTTTCTTTCTTTTCTTCTGCTATGCTGGAAATTTCTTTTAGCACATTTTCCAGATTTTCCAGTTCCTTCCCGTATTCAGCCCAATTGCCTTGGCGTAAGTGATCTTTGGCTTTATTGTAGTGTTCCAAAGCCACCCCTCCAAGATTATGAATATTCAGAGCTTGAGGAATAAGAGGGGAAGCCAATTCTTTAGGGGATATTTCCCCGCCCAATACACTGCTTAAGGCCTTTTCAAGATTTTCTTCCATAATCACACGATTGCCAAAAGCGACAATAATCCTTTTTAATTCCGGTAAGGCAATGGATTTTGATTTTTCCGTTGCTGAATAACCTGCAGTCTGTCTTTTTTGGGATTTCCCAACACCTCCCGGTTGAGGTGATCCTCCTGTTGAGGGTACTTCACCCTCTTCCTGTTTTGCTTCTAAGTAAACCGGCTCAACATAGATAAATGAGTTACCCAAAGGAATGACTAAAAGATTGCCTCTGATTACTCGGGAACCTCCCTGGCCCCATAAGCTCAACTCCCGGGAAATATCCGTTTGTTGATCCACTCTCGCTTCAATCTGCATCGGTCCAAAGGTCAGTTTTTCCTTAGATAATTTGTAGATCAATAAGTTTCCGTAGTTGGGCAGGTCACTTCTGGCCGCCAGCCAGCCAATCATATTGTCCTTCTTGGAAGGGGTGAAAGGGAGCATGAGAAGAAACTCTTCTTTGTGTTCTTCCGGAAGTTTTGCGATGATATAGTAAGGTTCCATTTCTTGTCGGCTATCACCATACAACTCATCAGGAATTCCCCAAAGGTCTTCCTGGTTATAGAAGACCTGCACATCTTCCATGTGATATGTTCTGTATATATCCACCTGTATTTTAAAGAGGTCCTTGGGATACCGGATGTGCTTTTTCAAATCAGCAGGCATTTCATCGAAAGGCTTAAATAGATCAGGAAATATCCTGGAGTAGGTTTTAACAATAGGATCTTTTTCATCAATCATATAAAAAGACACATCCCCATTATAGGCGTCAATGGTTACCTTGACTGAATTCCGGATGTAGTTGAGTCCTTTGCTCTTAAAACGCCCATAGGATCGGCGAGAATAGGGATACATATTAGAGGTCGTGTAGGCATCTTGAATCCAATAGAGCTTTCCCCCGGAGACAACGATGTACGGATCGCCGTCATAATCCAGAAATGGGGCAATCAAACTTGTCCGCCTGTTAATCCGACGATTATACATGATTCTACTCTCCGGGCCCAAATAACCGGTAAACAGGATCTGGAGATCCCGAAACTTAATGGCAAATAAGAGTCTTCTGATAAAAGATTTGATATGGACTCCACCCCTTCCCTGATAAGAGGTGTAGACATTCTTGTCCCCCTTGGGAAAATCAAATTCCTTGGATTTAGTATTTACCAGAACATAATTATCAGTCATTTCTGCATAGTAAATCTCCGGACGCTCTATCTTCAGGTCGGCAACAAAGGAAGGTGGTAGGTCTTTGATAAAGAGGCGGGGAAGTCCTTCGCTGGTCACTTCATTTACCGGGCTTGCAGCTAATCCGTAGCCATGGGTATAAATCAGGTGTCTATTGACCCATGTGTTTGCCTGGGGAGGAAGCTGGTTTACGTCTAACTCCCGGGCGGCCAGCATGACTTGTCTTAATTGTCCATTGATTAGATAACGATCTACGTCTACATTGTTAAAATCATAATAGAGGCGTATCGATTGAATCTGTCTATAGGTTTGAAGCAAAGGACGTTCGTCCCAGACCCTGATATTTTGAATTGTTGCATCATGTTTTTTGATATCTTTTGCACTTAGCTTATCGCTAATCATAAAATCCACTTCTTTTATCTTGTCAAGATTATAGGCCTTACGGGTATAATTAATATTGTATGAAATGTAGGGTGATTCTTTGGCCAATTCATTGGGCTCAACTACAAATTTTTGTACCATAATGGGGAGAAGAATCACAAACACCAATTCAGCACCTAACCAGATGCCTCCACTTATCAAGATTAACCTGTTGCTGGGTTTGAAGAAGTTATAGAAAAGCATCAAGGCCAGGCCCAGGGACGCGATGATCAAAGCCTTATAGCCCAGGACCTTGATATGGATATCGGTATAGCTGGCACCGAAAGCAGGCCCCTGTGTGGAATACAGAAGTCCATACATTTTTAAATAAAAACCCCAGGCCAGGATTAAAACAATTATTCCTGCCACGAGAATAAGGTGTTTCTTAGCTCCTGGTGCAATGCTGATTTTTGGTAAAGAGGTCGGCTTCCCTTCCGCTTGAGCTAATTTATTGATTATCTGGGAGATCTCATCTTTCAAGTACCACCCGGTGATTAGAAAGCCGGCGAGAATGAAAAAAACTAATAGCTCGTTTTGTATAAAAAGGTATAGGGGAAGCGAGAATACATAGAAACCGATGTCCCTGTTAAAGATAGGATCCGTGCTGCCAAAAGGCTGACTGTATATATAACGCAGGACCGTATCCCATCGAGAGGAGCCGTTTGAGGCGATAATAAAACTAACGATCAGGAAAAGACCTATAAACAGAAGATTTAAGGTATTGCCTGAAAGGCGAAGCCGGGAAGAATAGCCTGCATCAGGTTCAGAGGCTATGCCTGGAGTATTCCCACGCATTAACCGTGTGGCTATGTAGAGGTTAAGGCCTACGATAAGAATAAAAGTGAGCCAAACCACAAAACTAAAGCCTAATTTGCTCAAAAGCATCGTCCAGAAAACAGGCGAAAAGCCTAGATTTTCGAACCACAGCCAATCAGGATACATAGAAACCCATGCCCAAAGCAAGACACAAACGAAAAGGCCTAACCCGATAATTAATTTCTTCTTCACAAGATAATCTCCCTTAAAGTAACATTGTTGAGATGCCCATACCATAAAAGTCCACAAATGGCATTTCTTGGAAACAGTTCCATATTAGCTCTTCCGGAACAATCAAAATACTTTCGCCCAACCACGGAGAATAGGGTATTAAATTATTTGTAAGCGTTCACAGAACGCTGAAATTGGAAACTTGAAATTTGAAATTTGGTATTCATGTTTTTGTACTATTTAAAAACATCCAATTCATATACCAGTTTCATGTTTTTCCCCAATTTCTACACAAAGTGTATAACTCAAGTGGGAAGTGAACTTCCCATCTTTCGTTTATACAAAGTGTATAACTCAAGTTGGAAGTAAACTTCCTATCTTTCGTTTATAATTTCCAATTTCAAGCCGTGAACGGCTACAATTACTCATTGTAAGTGGTTTCATGAAGATGGTGTCGGGTCTTGACGTGTCACATCCACCTGGAACCGTTCGACGGGTGGCACAGACTAAATCACAGTGTGATGCTAAAAAATACTAGTGTGGCCTGGATACTTCGGCGTGCTCAGTACAGGCCTGTGATCCAGTTTTCTCTACAAATCCTGCTAAACAATTCGTAACCGTTCACAGGTTCAGGGTTCCCCGTTCAATGGTTAAAATCGCTTTT
>CBDVBE010000184.1:0-12011 GCA_965372145.1 uncultured bacterium
TCCGGCCAAAAGCATGCCGGAATGACATTCAAAACAAGCTATATTTAACAGATACAATTATTCACTGTTATAAAATAAATAGTGGTAGTGGTATAAAAATACAGAAAAGAATTTTTCTTTGTCTGTTTGTTGAGAAAGGTTAGATGATGGAGGACAACAACGGGAATATTCATGCGGAACATTCTGATTTTAATCGTTTTTATTCAGAAGAACAGCGCTTTCAGGATGAGAAATTAGAAGCAATGGGAGAATTAGCAGGCGGTATTGCCCATTTTTTCAAGAATCAATTGTTCGGCATTGGTGCAAATGCTCATATAATAAAAAAACACTATCCCGATAATAGATTTATTGTTGAACGTTCTGAGAATATTATTAATGCAGCTCAGCACTGTTCGGACTATATTATAAAGCTTCTGTCATTTGCACAAAGAAGAGAATTAAAAGCAACTCCTGTGGATCTTCATGAAATAGTGCTGGAAACTGAGCGGTATCTTAACACTATCCTTGATAAGAAAATACACATACAAACACACCTTAATGCCAGGTACTCTTTGATAGCAGGTGATTTTATAGAATTAAAAAATGCTTTCATCAATCTCGCCTTGAATGCTCAGGATGCAATGCCGGAGGGTGGTGATCTTTTTTTCCAGACAGACGATACAAGTATAGAGTCTAAAGAAGATGATTCAAATACTTCACCTTTGCCTCCCGGAGAATATTGTATTGTTTCAGTAAAAGATTCAGGTAATGGCATGAGCAAAGATTCGATACAGCATGCTTTTGAGCCGTTCTACACTACAAAAAAAGGGACTGGTAAAGGTCTTGGCCTCTCAGAGGTGTATGGCATCATTAAGGCTCATAACGGTGCTACTGCAATTTTCAGCCAAATCGGTGCCGGTACTGAAATCACAATGTATTTACCACATATAAAAGAAGAAAAAGAGACGAAAGAAGAAGTATCTGCACAGTCCGATGATCTAGCCCACCCTCCTGAACGTACTATACATCAGGTCCTTCTTATCGATGATGAAGAAGTCGTTCGGTTAACAGCAAAAGAGATATTGGCTGATGAGAATATCACTACCACACTTTTTGATAGTGGTAAAAAGGCATTACAATACTATCGGGAGCATTGGAAAGAGATTGATCTTGTTTTGCTCGATATCAAGATGCCGGAAATGAGCGGTGAAGAAATATTTTATGAATTGCGGAAGATTAATGAAGAAGTGAAGGTTATATTATTTTCAGCATTCAGTGATACCGGTAAAGTAGATGGACTCTTGAGAAACGGCGCTCTCGGTTTCATTGAGAAGCCCGGGGCTTTTAGTGATCTTTATAGCCAAATTATGAAAATTATATTACACCTCCGATGATTCCACAAAGACTCTATCATTCTGTAGTCTGGTTTCTGTTTTCTGGTTTCTATATTCTGTTTTCTGCATTCTGACTTCTGTATTCCGATTTCTGACTACTGTTTTTATAATAATTACTTCATTCGAACAACTTCACTTATAGACCCCTTAAACGGTGGAAACAGCACACTTTTTTCAGTAATAATAGCAGTCAGCAATTCATGCGGTGTGACATCAAACGCAGGATTGTATACCGGCACATCTGTCGGGCCGGTCTGTTTGCCGAATCCATTAATAATTTCATCAGAAGAGCGTTCTTCAATAGGAATTTCCTTACCTGTCGCAATTGAAACATCAAATGTAGACAGTGGTGCAGCTACATAGAATGGGACAGCATGCGCTTTCGCAACTAAGGCAACGCTATACGTTCCGATTTTATTCGCTGTATCGCCGTTCGCTGCAATTCTGTCAGCTCCGACAATAACCGCATCAATCTTGCCCTGAGCCATTACAGAGGCAGCCACATTATCACAAATGAGTGTAATTGGTATGCCGGCCTCTTTCAGTTCAAAGGCTGTTATACGGGCTCCCTGAAGCAATGGGCGTGTTTCATCAACAAATACATGAAACATTTTACCCTTCTCTTTACCGATATAAACCGGTGAAAGAGCAGTGCCATATTCAACGGTTGCCAATCCACCGGCATTGCAGTGTGTCAAAATGGTATTGTAATCTTTTAGAATCTCAAAACCGTTCTCCCCTATTGCGATGCAGGCCTGTTTATCCTCTTCAAGGATGCGCCGGGCTTCCTGCAACAACAGTTCTTTCACTGTTTTAATTGTTTGCGATTTTTCCAGAGAATCTGCATATGATAACATTCTGTCAAGTGCCCATTTAAGATTAACCGCAGTTGGTCGGGCTGTATTTAAATAGTCAGCCTTTTCCTTTAACCGGGGATCAAATTCTTCGCGTGAGCCTGATTCTGAAAAATCTTTCACTCCCAGGTACAGGCCGAATGCCGCAGCCACACCAATAGCGGGTGCTCCGCGTATTGCAAGAGTCTTTATCGCATTATACATTTCTTCAATTGTTGCAATATCTCTATACTGCAGCTCAGTTGGCAGCTTTGTCTGATCAACGATTCGAGCAGTATTATTAATCCATTCTATTGTTTTTAACCGGGACATGTATTGTTAATCCTTGTCTCTCACGCTATCATTTCCCTTATCATACTCCTAATCATAATCTTAATCTTAATCATACTCCTAATCGTACTCATAATCGGCATTAAGACAAACCGAATGGACAGGTTTACACACTCCCCCTAAAGGAAAAAGTGATTAAGATTAAGATTACGATTAAGATTAGGATTTGACATGTGTTGTTTCTAAGAATATATAATTCGGTTAATAAAAAAGGACTGATTATTCAGCCCTCTTTTTTATACATAACTTGTAAACGGTTACTACGTTTCTAACTGCTTTCTTCCGCCTTAACCTTTCCGGCGTCAATTATCTTGGCAGTCAGTTCGCCCGGTACCGGATCATAATGGGAGAATGTTTTTGAGTAAAAGCCGCGTCCCTGTGTCATCGAGCGCAGTGATTGCGAATAGGTTTGAATCTCCGAAGCAGGAACCTTTGCATTGATTGTCTGATAATTGCCGTCGGGATTTATACCGCCGATTCTCCCCCTTCGTGAAGAGAGATCGCCCATAACATCACCGGTATATTCTTCAGGAACCGTGACCTTCAGATCAACGATCGGTTCAACCAATATCGGCGCAGCCATATCGAACGCCTTTTTAAACACTTCACGGCCGGCAATCTGGAAAGCAATGTCTTTTGAATCAACCGGATGGGTTTTGCCATCGACAAGACTTACCTTTACATCAACAATTGGATAACCGGCAAGGATACCTTCAACCATTTTTGCCTTAATACCCTTATTAACACTGGGGCGTAACGGCTGATCAATCACACCGCCGACAATTCTATCGACGAATTCATATCCCTCACCACGATCTCTCGGCTCAAGGTCGATAAATACACGTGCATACTGGCCGGCGCCACCGCTCTGTTTTTTATGGGTATATTCGACATATTTTACCGGTTTGGTAACGGTTTCACGGTAGGAAATTTTCGGCTGTTTTCGTTCGACATTTATTTTAAAACGATTCTTCAGGCCTGCCAGGAGAATTTCGGTATGAATATCTCCCCGGGTCGATAGAATTGATTGGTGAATATCAGCGTGATATGCATAAGTAAAGGTCGGGTCCTCTTCCTTCAGCTTTTTCAGCCCGGCACCTATCTTCTCTTCATCACCCTTCTTGGTTGCGGAGATTGCGACTCGCACCAAGGGTTCATCAAATTGAATCTCCTTAAATTTTACCGTGTTACCTTTTGCAGCAAGCGTATCGTTAGTATGGGTGTCTTTCAGCTTAAGGAGCGCACCAATATCACCGGTTGTTATCTCCCCACTCTCTATCTTTTCTGAACCACGCAGATAATGCATACTGCCCAGTCGTTCAGAATGACTCTGGGTATTATTCCGGACTTCCTGCCCGGTTGCGATTGAGCCGCTGAATACGCGGACAATATTCACTTCACCAACATGCTCCTCAGAGATTGTTTTAAAAACAAACACTGCGGTCGGTTCTGAAGATGAGCAGGCTACTTTGTCTCCATCAACTGTTTCAACTTCAGTACGCTTGTCAGCACCGGGGCATAGATTCACCAATGTATTCAATACCAGATCGGTACCGATATTTTTAGTCGCGCAGCCGCAAAGTAATGGATATACGAGTCCTTCAGCCACACCCTTTGCCAGTCCCTTTTTCATTTCTTCATCGGTAAGTTCACCCGCTTCAAAATATTTTTCCATCAGCTCTTCATCTGATTCAGCGATCGATTCCATTAGTGCAGCCCTGATACTTTCAACAGTATCGGCAAGGTCGTCAGGAATATCTATTTTCTTTCCTTTTCCATTGCCGCCGGGTGAATATTCATAGGCAACCTTCGCGATAAGATCAACAATACCTTTGAAATCAGCACCTGCACCTATAGGCATCTGCAGAGGTGCAACCGAAGTACCGTAAGTTTTTTTAACCGCATCAAGTGTCTTCTGAAAATCAACATTCTCACGGTCCATACCGTTAATGAAGAACATTTTAACTGCACCGCTGCTGTTAACGATACGGGAAACCAGTTCAGTACCCACCTCAATTCCTGCAGAGGCATCAATAAGAATCATAGCAGTTTCTACAACGCTCATCGCTGCATGAACATCGCCCAGAAGGTCCAGGCTACCCGGGGTATCGAGAAGATTTATTTTTACATTATTCCACTCACAGGTTCCTACCGACATGGAAATAGTCATCTGACGTTCTTTCTCATCAGGACGAGTATCAAAAATACTGGTACCATTATCGATGCTTCCCTGTTTATGGGTTGCCCCTGCTGTAAGGCAGAGTGCTTCCATCAGAGATGTTTTACCTACACCTCCATGGGATACCATACAGGCGTTGCGAATCGCATTGGCATCATACTTCTTCAAAGTAGCCTCCAGATTCTCTTTAGTTGTATTTTCTGTTAGTATTCTGTATTATTTAATAATAGTTATACACTACATAAGCAAATTTTTAAACGATAGAAAATAATTGACATTCTCAATGGAAGGCAAATAAAACCTGGTAAATAGCTCTTCTTTTACTTCAATCGAGTGTAGCAAAAATATATTATGATATACGACTAATAAAGCAACAGTAAAAAAAACTATCAGTATAGTAATAAGGTTACCGATTTAATTATGCAGAACGGCACAAAGCCTAAGCGATTATTTAATAAAAATTTCATTCTTCTCTGGCAGGGACAGTTTGTCAGCAGTCTCGGTAATCATATTGTCATGGTCGGGCAGATGCTGTGGATAAAGAGCACACTAGGGCTCGCGACACTGATGGCAATACCCACAATAATCTGGAGTCTGACCTATGCCGCATTCGGCCTGCTCAGCGGGGCGATTGCTGATACCTACCCGCGGAAAAAAATTATAGTTCTGTGTGATTTACTTTCGGGTATCGGCCAACTGTTTCTGGTAATTCTCATGTTTATGTATGCTGATAAAATATGGCTTATCTATGCAGTTATTCTCGTGGTGTGTGTCTTTCAGGGTATGCTTTCATCACTTTTTATGCCGGCCATTCAGGCTGCTATTCCCGATATTGTGCCGGAAGAAAAACTCGAGAAAGCGAATTCAGTAAAAAGTTCTTCCCAGCAGATTGCAACACTCCTCGGACAGGGAATCGGCGGATATCTTTTTCGTCTTTTCGGTGCACCCATGCTCTTTCTTATCGATTGTGTCACCTATCTATTTTCCGCATTCAGTGAATCGTTTATAACGATTCCCTACAAATCAAATTCTACTCCCCGGAGCACATTACGTGAAGAATCTGCAAGGCAGATCACCCAGATCAAGGAAGGCCTTACCTATATCAATTCACAGAGCGGACTGAAAAAGCTTATGATCCTGTTTATCGCCATCCATTTTTTCTCTGCACCCTTTCTTATCCTGCTCCCCTTTTTTGTTGAGGACTATTTACTGATGGGTGCTGAGTGGTACGGTTTTATGATGGCTGGTATGGGAGGCGGTGCGCTTCTTGGATCGGTTATTGCCGGTTTTGTGCCCATACCGCGACATAGTAAAGGTGCAACGGCACTTTTCTGCATCATTATGAAGGGTATCCTTGGAAGTCTGTTAGGTTTCATCCATGCACCCATAGTCGCTTTAACAGTCTTTACCCTTATCGGAACTTTCGGAGCATTTTTTAATATCATATTCTACACCGCAGTACAACTGAGCACACCAAGCGAATTACGCGGTAGAGTTTTCAGTGTTATGGATACAATTTCCATCGGATTAATGCCCCTCGGCATGGGAATAACCAGTATTGTCGCAGATTTTACCGGAAGAAAGGTTCCGGTTATGTTTCTCTGCGCCGGATTAATAGTCATGGTATGGTCGGTGTACAATCTGACAAAAAGGGATTCGAGAAGGTTTTTGAATTATTAATCAGGGTCGATGGTATTCGCAGTGGGGCCATAGATGACAATCGTACTATTTAAAAATCAACCAATTCAACATCAAAAACGATCCACGCATTCGGGGGAATGATCCCAGCTCCTCCCCTTTCAGCATACCCGAGCTCCGGAGGAATAATGAGCGTACGTTTTTCACCCTTTTTCATGGAAAGGAATGCTTCATCCCAGCCGGCAATCACATCACCAACTCCCACTTTGAATAAGAATGGTTTCTTATGGTCCATGGAGTTATGAAAAACAGTTCCATCAAGAAGTTTTCCGATATAGTGGACAGATATCCGGGTTCCTTTTGATGGCGACCTGCCTCTTCCATTTTTATTCACAATATAGCGCAGGCCCGATTTTGTCTTTACTGCATCAGGAAATTTTGCATCTACAATAACCGAAGTTTTTTCACTCTCTTTTTTCATCTCTTCTTCACGCTCTTTTTTTGTTTCCTTAAGCTCCTGCCGGGCACGTTCTGCAATTTCCCTTATTTTTGCGAATGCAGCATGTGAATCGGGAACAAATGCCTGTGCCTTGTCACCGACACGAATGATAGTTACCTTTTCCATCATATCATTCTGTACGATTCGTAATACGATATCCATTCCTTCAACCACACTGCCGAATACCGCATGTTTACCATTAAGATGCAGGGTTGCTTTATGGATAATAAAGAACTGGCTGCCATTGGTATTCGGTCCGGCATTCGCCATTGACAGGATACCTGGACCGCTGTGTTTAAGAGAGGGATCAATTTCATCAGGAAACATGTAGCCGGGGCCACCGCGTCCGGTACCGGAAGGATCACCGCCCTGCATCATAAAATCTGCAATTACGCGGTGAAAAGCAATACCGTCATAATAGGGCTCACCTGCTTTACGAACCACATTCGGAATAGCACCTTCTGCCAGCCCGACGAAATTGGCAACAGTTAGCGGAACCTTTTCGAATTCAAGCTTCAATAAGATATTCCCTTTATTTGTCCGGATTTTCGCGTAGAGTCCGTCCGGAAGAGACGCTTTCTGCTCTTCCTTTTCTTTTCCAACAGTATTTGTATCGTTTTCTGCAGCCGGTACATAGCCTGCAAAACAGAGACATGCCAGCAAATAAATAATAAATTTATCTTTCATTAATCATATTCCCCTGATGTTATTGAAGTAATATTACTTTAATTCCTTACGTTAACCTGTTGTTATTTAGTACTTTAGAAATAGTATTACGAATCAGTAATCCTGTTATTTTATTATCCCTTTTAGTACCTTACAGATTGCTTTTTTGTTTTTTAGAAAGGAATCTGATAAGGAACTTACTTGCGGGTTTATCCCGCGTTAGACATTTAGCCTTTTAATTTATCAAATGTCGCCTGGTCAGCTTTAAAGGCCTTTGCCTTTTCACCGATTCGAAGGATAGTCACTTTATTCATGACATCACCCTGAGTAATGCTGTTCACCACATCCATTCCTTCAACAACATAGCCAAACACTGAATGCTTGTTATCCAGGTGCGGGGTTGGTGTATGGGTGATAAAGAACTGGCTTCCGTTGGTTCCCGGGCCTGCATTGGCCATTGAAAGGGTACCCGGTTTGTCGTGCTTCAGACTTGGGTGAAACTCATCCTTGAATTTATAGCCTGGGCCGCCGGCACCTGAACCACTGGGATCACCACCCTGTATCATGAAATCTGCAATTACACGGTGAAACGTCAATCCATTATAATAGCCTGAACCCAGTGATTTTGCTGAATTTTTAATTGTCCCTTCAGCGAGGCCTACGAAATTTGTTACTGTTAACGGCGTTTTTTCAAATTCAAGTGAAATGAGAATAATTCCTTTTGACGTTTCTATTTTTGCGTACAATCCATCTGTTAAATCCGTTTCTTTCGCCGGCTCTGCCTGCTCCTGCGGCTGTTGTTCTTCCTGTTTTTCTGCAGTCACGATACCTTCCTTTTGTTTATTGGTTACTGATTCATCTGTTTTTTTTGCGGTACATCCGGTCACAAGTGCCATACTGAATAAAGTAAAAAGTACTACATACACAAAATCCTTCATAAAATCCTCCTTAATCCCATTGAAACGGTGATTGATACTCTTCTCCTTCCAAATCTTCAGGGTGTTCTTTTGCATGTTTAAAATCTTCTTCCAACTTTAACTTGCGCTTTTCATGTTCCTCTTTTGCCTTTATTAATTTTTCCTCCAGTTCAGAACTCTTGTTTTTCTCTGATTTCATGAAATCCTGCAGATCAAGCTTTTTATGATCTGCTGATTTATGATCTATCAATCTGCCAGATGAAGGGTCTATCCATATTGTTCCCTTACACATTGGGCATTTTATTTCAAATAAACTCATTGTGTACCTCCTAAAGGTGGTAAATGTAATGTAAGGTGCAATAAAAATAAGTTTAGCGCACATGTGCATCTAAGATATTTAGTGATGAAACAGCAAGTTTTATTCTGCTGCATATCCTTTAATTGGTATTTGCATACTATCAGAACTTTCCGAAGCCATTAAATGAAATCCTTTGCCTAAAACATAAATTGTCCGATATGACATTCTTTTTCGATTTTATAAATTCTTTTTATTATATTATTAGAGAGCTTGCTGATAACAAGAGCTGATGTGTCTTATTTTTTCAACTATAGGAATTTACATAATGAATATCAGCGAACGTGAAAAGAACAAATTTCACATCATTGATATCAAGGGAAAAATCAATCGGTTAAAAGATTCTGTCAACCTTAAATCCGTTTTTAATGAGCTCCTTGTTAAAGGTATAAGAAATATCGCATTAAATTTAAAGAATGTCACCTATCTTGACAGTGGCGCACTGAATGTAATTATTTACACATTTAACTCTCTTGCAAAGGAAAAAGGAACGTTAGTTCTTATAGCCCCCAACGATTATGTGAGAGATGTTCTTGAGGTCGTAGGTCTCAATAAAATTGTTAAAATTTATTCCACCGAGGAGGATTTCGAAAATGATAAAGAGACTGGTTAGTATCGTGTTTTTTCTGTCACTGGCGTCCCTGGTGATAACTACGACAGGCTGTTTTTCTCAAAGTTTTATTAAACCTCCCCAGTCAGAGATTGATGCCTATGTCAAAGAGCATCCCGACCTGCCGGAGCTTGACAAAGCGTGTATTTACGATGGCAGGTTTGAAGTTGGCATGAGAGCATCAACGGTCCGTTTTCTCCTGGGGGAACCGAAAGAGACACTTATTATTCAGCAACCCTGGGCGCAGCAGGAGAAATGGATTTATAAACACGGAGGCGAAAAGATCTTTTACATGGAAGATGCTGGGGTTGTTGGAATAGAAGAGCTCTAGCACTATGTAAATATTTTTTTGGAGTATACATAAGGACGAGAGATAGTGCCTCGTCCTTTTTCATATATACAAGGAACCATAGTACTTTTCAATGCAGATATTTGATATTATTATTATTGCAGTTGCTTCACTCTTTGTCGGTATCGGAGTCAGAAGAGGATTTATTGAAGAGATATTTCATCTTGCCGCAATGCTCGGCGGTTTTATCGGTGCCTATCTCTGTTACCCGTTTATCTACACACGAATCGGCTTTTTAAAGACTGCGGCACCGACAAAAACAATCATTGCTTTTATACTGGCCTATATCTGCATAGCATTTTCTTTAATAGTTATCGGCTGGATCCTTAAAAAAATTATCCATATGACTATTCTGGGCTGGATCGATCGCTTGCTTGGCGGTCTCATCGGTCTTTGCAAAGCCGCAATCATGATTTGGATCTTTATTCTTTCTGTCTCATTACTGCCAAATTCCAAAGTAAAATCAGCCTTTTCCTCTTCAGCTATCTATTCATTCCTGACCAAACTGCCGGTTAAACTATCGGTACCCGGAACGAAAGAGTTGAGAAAATCATATGAAATATTAAAAAAGGCGGACCCGGTAAAAAAACTGAAGGAAACAAAAGAAAAAATCGAAAAATTTACAGATAAAATCGATACGTTTCGAACTTTTATTGATTCTACTTAGTGCTTGTCCGAAAACGTCATTCCCGAATGTTTCTATCGGGAATGACGCTAAAAAGGTAGTTTCCGGCCAGACACTACTTAATAAAAATATGGAACTCGAATACTTTTTACTCACCGTGTTATTCTTTGTAATTGGTCTTATTCTGGGATCATTTTTTAATGTGCTGATATACCGGCTTCCTGAAGGCAAATCAATTGTACTTCCAGGTTCATACTGCCCTTCATGTAAACGCTCAATTCGAATGATAGAAAACATCCCGCTTTTCAGCTATATTTTTCTTGGTGGGAAATGTGCCGGGTGTAAAGCTAAAATTTCCCTGCAATATCCCCTGATAGAATTTATTACTGCCGTGGCAGCCATGACGCTCTGGCATACACTTATGTATCCATTTTCTACTGAGCCGCATGCATGGTGGGATTATATTCCACTTGCCCTGCAGTTCGCCACGCTGCTGATTCTCATTCCGATTTTTGTCATAGATTATTATCACTATATCATTCCGGATTCCATCTCCCTGAGTGGGCTGCTTATCGGTATCGCGATTTCATTTATTCCAGGCGGCATTACCCCGCTGCAGATGGTAATCGGTATTCTTGCCGGTGGAGGAATCCTTGTTCTTATCGGGTTATTCGGTGAATATATCCTCAGGAAAAAGGATGCGATGGGCGGCGGTGATATAAAACTTATGGCATTCATCGGTGCTGTATGGGGATGGAAAATTGCTATCCTCGCGATAATTCTCGGCGCCCTGTTCGGATCTGTAATCGGTGTTCTGCTTATTTTAGTGCGTATTCTGCCCAAAGATCACAGGATTCCATTCGGGCCGTTTTTGGGCGTCGGCGTATGGATTGCTTTTTTATGGGGTGATGCACTGTTGTTGGCTTACTTTTCGTTTATCGAATCGCTCGTTCAAATGTAAACGTACCTGCGGCGGGACAGTGCAAGAGAGGACATGCCAGTGAGATCAGTAATCTTCGACAAGACTCTTCGATTCGAGCAGGTTCCCAAGCCTGTCCGGGATACTGATGATGTACTCATCAAAGTGACTCATGCCGGTATCTGCAACACCGACCATGAGATTATCAGCGGGTATGTCCCCGGTTTCAACGGTATCCCCGGCCACGAGTTTATCGGTATTGTTGAAGAAGCTGATGACACGTCACTCGTCGGGAAGCGTGCAACTGCGGAAATTAACTGTGCATGCGGGACATGTGAGTTCTGCCGGAAAGGGCTTGGAAGGCACTGCCCTACTCGCACTGTCATTGGTATTATCAATCAAAACGGGGCCTTCGCCGAATATATTGCTGTACCCAGGGAAAACTATGTTATTATTCCTGATACCATACCTGATAACCGGGCAATTTTCATTGAACCGCTTGCCGCTACCCTGGAAATACTTGAACAGGTGTCCATCACTCCGGACATGCAGATCCTTCTCTTTGGTGATGGAAAGTTGGGGCTTCTAATCGCCCATGTACTGGCTGCAACGAAATGTGATCTGACAGTTGTCGGTATGTCTCCTGAAAAACTTTCACTTCTTGATTATTCAACGGTGAAAACAGTACTATTAGATG
>CBDVBE010000185.1:0-11983 GCA_965372145.1 uncultured bacterium
ATGGAATATTGGATAAAGAGCTATAAAATCCAACACTTTAGTCCTTTAGGGCTCCAGTATTCCAATACTCAAATTACTCCATAAGGAGAGTTAAATGCAAAAATTCAGGTATCATTACAAATTTTTACTAATTTTAAAGCTATTAAATCGAAAGGTTTATTGAGGGGGTAAGCCATGGTGTTAAAAAAATTACTCATTATACCTACCCTGTTATTTCTCACATTCTCACCTATTTATTCTGCAGAAAACAGAGCTTTTCCTCAAAGTGAGGTATATGATCATTGTATTCAACCGGATTATTCCGGTAATAATCTCGCTTCCGAGATTTCTGAGTTTTTTTTCTACTGGAAAAACAAATATCTTACCCAGGCAGGTTCAACACCGGGTGGCTACTATATTAAAACTACCGGTTCGACTCAAACCGCTCTTACTGTTTCAGAAGCGCATGGGTATGGTTTGCTGACCTTTGCATTAATGGCCGGTGATGGCCAGTATGCAGATTCTGAAGCTAAGACAATATTTGATGGCATGTTTCATTTTTTCAGTGACCATCCCTCTCGACATGGTGACAATCTCATGTCATGGGCAATTTATACGGATAATTCCGGCGGAGAGCAATTTAAGCGAAACAGTGCGGCAACAGACGGCGATCTTGATATAGCCTATGCCCTGTTACTCGCACACGATCAATGGGGTTCCGACGGTCAGATTAATTATCTTGAAGAAGCACAAAAAGTCATCGCTGATATTAAAAAATGGGAGATGAATAATAAAAATAACATGGTCATGATTGCTGATAATGAATACTGGGCCGATCCTAACTTAACGGTAAACGATTGTCCTGACATATTCTATCTTTCCCGATGCTCAGACTGGATGGCAGACCATTTCCGTGCCTACTCAAAATACACCAATGATGGTTTCTGGGATATCGCGGTCGATACTATTTTCTCCGTGTATAATTATGTAATCCAGAATTACTCTCCTAGTACCGGATTAACGCCCGGTTTTGTAAACCAGGCAAACCACGAGCCTTTTGCGTATGGCAACAATCAGGAAAACCTGGAGTTCACCTATGATGCCTGTCGGGTACCGTGGCGGATTGCAACCGATTACGTCCATTACGAATCTTCCAAATCCAAAACAATACTTAATAAACTATCAGACTGGATAATTTCAAAAACCAATGGAGATCCCTGGGAAATCAAAGGTGGATATACCCTGGCAGGCAACGCGCTCGTTACCTGGGAAACCAACTGTTTCACCGCCCCATTGCTTTGTGCGTGTATGGCTGATAAAAGCAGTACTGCACAGGATTTTCTTGATGAAGGCTGGAAAGCAATAACCTATTCTACAGAAGATTATTATGAAGATTCCATTAATCTACTCTGCATGCTTCTGATGACCGGTAACTGGTGGAAACCTGAGGCACCAACTGAAATCACTGATAAGAATACTGTAAAAGAGCATTTGGATTTCTCTATGTCCGGACGGGCAATAAAAAACAGTATTACCGTTTCATATTCTCTTAACAAGTCCTGTTCAGTCACATTGAATGTCTACGCAATTAATGGAAAGCAAATTCACTCATATAAAAATGATCACCGGAATACAGGCAATCATACCATGACAATAGCCCTGGATAACGGTACTGTATCAAATGGTATATATCTGGGTGAGCTTACCGCAGGCGGAGAAAGGGTCTTTGCAAAAGTAAACATACTGAAATAATTTGATAACTACTGAGTGAAGAGCGCTATCTTTCAATAACCACTTTATCTACCAGTTCCTGATTTTGACAAACATAGTGAAATTAGTATGCTGACACAGTATATTTAACACAGAAGAGGATTGTATGGGGCTTATAAAAGTTACCGTTGAAATTGATTCTTTAGTTAAAAAGAAGTCACACCGGACATTCAGGGAAGATTTTCTGGTTGATACGGGAGCAATTGATTGCCTTGTACCGGGTAGTAAATTAAAAAGAGCAGGAATAAAACCGGAAGGCAGGTCAGTGTATGAACTTGCTGATGGTACACCTGTTGAATATGATTATGGTTTTGCACGAGTCAGATTTATGGGTGCGGAGACCGTTACTCAGGTTATATTCGGTCCTGAAAATGCAGAGCCAATTCTCGGTGTTGTCGCATTGGAGAATACCGGTATCGGAATTGACCCGCGGACACGAAAATTATTGAAAATGACGGCAAAGCCGTTAAAATGATCGACTCCAGCCATTCCATCATTGCCGAATATCGACAATAGCCCCGGATAACAGCACCGTATCAAATGGTATATATCTGGGTGAGCTTACCGCAGGCGGAGAAAGGGCCTTTGCAAAAGTAGACATACTTAAATAAATGGGTAACTACTGAGTGAAGAGCGCTATCTTTCAATAACCACTTTATCTACCAGTTCCTGATTGTTACTCTTAATGGTAATCAGGTATGTACCGGATGTCAAATTCTTTACGGGAATGGTTATTTGATTTTTAGTTATTTTCACGGATATATCGGCACCCTGTTCTGTATGGCTAACCAGTTTACCACTCATATCATACAGAGCAATAGAAAAGGCTCCCGTTACCTGAAATATTTCAATTGACAACATATCCCTGGCCGGATTAAGAAACACTTTATGCGTTTGTGGTTTAATCGTCTTTCCGGATGGTACTGAAGTCTGCTCTTTTCTCCAGATAAGCCTTATACAATGGTTAACACAGTCAGCAACATAGATGGAATCCAGGTCCTCATCCGCATAGATTCCCCGCGGCTCGGCAAATTGTGCTAATGAATCCGGCCCGTCTTTGAAGCCTTGGGAACCGGTTCCCGCAAGGGTGGACACTTGTCCGTTATCCACTAATCGTATTCGGTGATTGAAAAGGTCCGAGACCAGAAATATCTCACCACTGACCGGATACATTTTTGTAAGGGTATTAAAACGTGCGCTTGAAGCATCGCCATCCTTATAGCCCCCTTCATTTTGTCCATTGGAGCCGCTTCCTGCAATGGTGGTAACATTCCGGTCCGCATCCACTTTACGTATTCTATGGGTATAGGCATCCGCCACATACACATTTCCCTCAGAGTCAAGCCGTACACCACAGGGCACATGAAAACGCGCGTCATCACCCTGCGCATCAACAAAATCCCCTGCATTCATACCGGTGGCGCCTCCGCCTGCATAGGTTGTGACTTGAGAAGTACTCAGGTCAATTTTTTTTATCCGGTGATTCCAACTATCCCCGACATAGACACAGTTTTTTTCATTATCGACATCCACGCCTCGTGGAGAGGAAAAATTACTACCACCTGCAAGAGTAGAGACATTTCCTGATGAGGTTATTTTAAGAACGGAATTACTGGCAAAGTCACCAACGTATACGGTACCGTCGTCACCGACACAAACGCCGAAAGGTTGATTGAGTGGTGGTACAACTGATGAGCCTGCCTTATTCGCGGTATTACCGAAGCTGGCAAAGGTTGTAACCTCTCCTTCCGGGGTGATTTTTCTGATCTTGTTGCCTGTCCACTCGGAAACAAAGAAATTTCCATCCTTATCACGGAATAAGCCAACCGGTTTATTAAACCGTGCTTCACTGAGTGATCCGTCATTAGAGCCCGACTGTCCGCCTTTGCCGGCCCAGGTGGTTACCGTGTATGGTCCGGCATGTACTGCACAGGCAAGTAACGTTACCAATAGTATAAGTTGTCTCATAATTTGTGGCCCCCTCATAAAAATTAAGATAGGTACTGTAAAAGACAGTATGCTTTCAGGCAGGTTATGTCCAATTCTTTAAAAATATAGATTATGATACATTTTATTATTTACAAAAAAATATTTTTCTTTGCTTAGAGGAATTTTACATTTTAATAAAGAGAGATAAAATCAAACCTGGTTCTTATATGCTATATTTATCGTTATGGCACGAATAAAGATCCCCTCCTCCATTTCAGGCGGACTGCTCCTGTCCTATCAATGTTCGGCTGCATGCAGGCATTGTATATACTCCTGCTCGCCGCAATGGCACGCCGACTGGATTTCTCACGAAGATCTTGAACTCTGTATATCAAATCTTGCCGGCAGAATACAGCCGAGCCCTTACGGCCCCGATGCTATCGGTTTAAGCGATGGTTTACATTTTTCGGGCGGCGAGCCGTTTCTCAATTTTGACCTCCTGGTTAAAGCGGTTGACCTTGCTGAACAGGCAGGTATTCCTTCAACCTTTGTTGAAACAAACTGTTTCTGGTGCAGAAAGGACAGTGATACCCGTGAGATGCTCAGGCTCCTGAAAAATAAAGGACTCAAAGGGATACTTATTTCCGTTAATCCATTCTATGCAGAGTACGTTCCATTTGAGAGGACCGAGCGGTGTATTCGCCTGAGCAGCCAAATATTTCCTGATACGATGGCAGTCTATCAGATGGAATACTACCATCAATTCAAACGACTCGGTATCAAAGACAAAATATCGCTCGAAGACTTTACTGCATTAACAAACGATAGTGATCTTACCCATAGCGTTGAGATGTTCCTGATGGGACGTGCGACCTATATGCTTCGGGAATTTTACCCCTCCTACCCCGCTCAGACATTTTTTACCATGCCCTGTCAGCCGCCTTTCCTCCGCAACTGGCACAACCACTTTGATAATTACGGGAATATTATGCCGGGATTCTGCAGCGGGATTTCTCTGGGATCATGGAAAGAACTTGATCTGCTCGTTGAAACAGGTGAACCGATTGATGATCAGCCAATATTACAATACCTGCTTAATGAAGATATGCAGGGTCTTTTCCAGTTTGCCGGAGATTTCGGATATCAGGAATCCCCCGGCGGGTATATCTCAAAATGCGACCTGTGTCTTGATATAAGAAAATTCCTTTTCTCAAAGAAAAACTTTAGAGAATTACGGCCGAAAGAGTTTTATAAGCATGCAGGAAGTTAAGAAAAGCACAACATTACTTTTAGTGAAGGGGAAAGCAGAGTCTGTATCAAAAGGTAGTGCTCACCCTTCGACTAGGCTCAGGATGAGTGGAATTTAGCTCAAATTAGCCTAATTAGGCCGTTCGTGCTGAGCTATGTCGAAGTATAAACGGCTTTTGAGACAGACTCATATTTCCCTCGCCCCCGAATATTTTTTTATGAAAAAACTCTGATTAATCCTCCATCCCTTCCATTCCGATATATATAATATATCGGGAGAGAAATCAATTATAGGAAGTAACATGATCACCAACACCGCCCAGATTATCGCTCAATTGATGGATTTAAAGCAGCTTGAAAAGCTGCATGGCAAAGGTGTTGTTGAGAAGAAGCTTGACGATACCACGTATCTGCTAAAATTTCCTTCCGGACGAATCACGGTAAAAGTATCTTCCGGCTCTCTTACCCCAAATACACCCGTACAGGTTAAACATAAAGGCGGCCAGATCATTTTACAGCCTTTACCGGTGCAGGGAAACTCAACCGACTCAATCGCATTGACCGCTGCAAACAAGCAAACCTCGGAATATAAAGTACTCCATGAACTGCTGTCACTCCTTTCTTTACAGGAAAAACCTCATGGAGAAACCGGCAATAAAACACCTGATGCCGAAATTATTACACAGATAAAAAAACTCGCTGCAGTTTTAAAGCAGGCAACAGCCACAAATAGTACGATTCAGTTTGATACCACGATCAAAGCGGAAGCCCAGAAGATTATTGCCTATGCTGATGCATTGCAGGATGGGACTTCACAAACAGGCAAGATTAATATAACTGCGTTACTGCACACGCTTCAGGAAAAAATTGTCAACTGGAGTGACACCCTGCAAAACAGTGTTAAACTGCCGGTACCGGTCCAGCAGGGGTTTATCTACTTTGAAACCGGCAAAGAGGCTGTTGAGTGGCTCGTTAAAACACAACCGGCTGCCGTCGAAACTGCTATCAGGGAACTTGACATTCCCACCTCGGAACCCGTAATTATCCGTACCATAGATACCGGGAGCGGTTCAACCGTTGCATTGGTCGCTGACAGGGAATTGGGAACACTCCTGCTGGATGCCGCTATACATACTGACACGAAGAATCCATTGTGGGAACTAATCCCGGCTGATCTGCTCATGTCCATGCTTGAATCCAAGGGAAGTATCCCTATAGACACTCTTGAAGCTATTGATAAGATTCTCCAGTTCTACAGCAGTAATGCACCTGCACTGCAAACAGGGCAGCTTCAGTCAGTTGAGCCGCTTATACAGCAATGGATACCGCTTCTCATTGAGAATGATAATTCCCTGCAAACATTAGCACACTATGCGCCGATAAACACCGCTGAAGAGGTCGCGCTGGCACTGGAGCAGGAACTGGCGCAAACCGCTCCTAAAGTTAAAGAATTGCTGGACATCATAAAGAGTGTTCTTTCGGAGGCGCTTGTCACATCGGAGCAGCCTAAAACCGAAATACTCTCAAAAGCATTCACCACCATGGGATATAATTTTGAGCATACCCTTGCTGAAGCGGCATCAGCAGACTCCATTGACAAAACCGCGGTAACAGACTCGCTCAAAGGGGTGCTGGTATCGCTTCTGCAATCTATGCCTCAGGAGACGCCTGCTACTGCACACCCACCGGTTGAAAACAGCTATTTGCAAACTGCAGAATGGGAACCGCAGCAGATTAAAGCCATAGATACCCTGCTGCAAACTTTCACAAATCTTTCCGAACAGGAGCTGGAAAAGGTTATTGAAGCACTTGAAACGCAAACCAGTAAAGAATCGTTCAAACAGGCCAATGAACAGGTACAGGTGCTAAAAAATGCCATAGCCGAATTCGTCCAACAGTTCTCGAATACTATCAAGGAACTGATTCCCCTATTACCGCCCGAACTCCAGCAGGCAGTCAACCAGGAGTTGACCGTTGACACATCAGTTGCCACCAGCCGGCAGTCTTCAGTCCCGTCAACCGACTCAATTGACCAGCTTCTCTCGTATCTATTGAAAACAACCGGCTCAATTGAAAAAACTATCAGCTCCCTTGAAACAGCAGTACAGAATGCCCCGCAAGCGGATTTACCGGCCGGGGAACAGGCTGCAGACATACAAAACAAGCTGCTTACCATGATAAAGGATTTTACCGCAATACTCCAGCAACACAAAAACACTGTGGAATTCGTTATGACCGCTCAGACAGCTACTGCCGATACGCAGGTTGAAGTATCTCAACAAGGTGAGCAACCATCCACTCCCCCACCCACAACCGATCTACAGAATCTGCTGGATGCTCTTAAAAATCTGTTAGTGCAATTGAACAGTACCCTGCTGAAGGATACCGCTGAACCACAAGCACCTGTTACTCAAACCGTTTCTCCCGAAGATCTTCAGAGTCAAATAAAAACAGTACTCCAGGCCATAGCAGACGCATTGGAACAAACTAAAACAATGCTTTCCGAACAACTGAAACATATACCTGCTAAACATGCGGATAAGCCCGGAACAGAAATACAACTTCTTTTTAAAGAGTTATCAGATCAGATAAAACAGTTCCAGGAGGCTATTCAACACAACCTTATTGATACCATGCATGATGATACCACCAGTACAACCAAGGCAGAAATTGACAAACTGATCAGCGCCATGATTCACCTTATAGAGAAACATGAAACGACGGTTCAGCAGCAGAGTATGTCACTCAACGACCTGCTGTCACCAGGTGCCAAACCTGTTCTTTCACATAGTATCGATTCTTCGGTTGATTTACTTTCTCAGCTCAGGACTATAATCGAGCAACTGCAGAATGCATTAGCTGCAAAAAAAACACATCCCTTACTTACCATTTCCGACACACAGCATGCAGTGATAAAACAGGCCGTCAAGGAGCAGATAGCAAAACTTATTACACCGCTCAACACTGCTCTCAACACGCTGGTACAAACAATGAAATCCAGCCCTCCGCCACAGGATACGGGCAATCAACTCCCTGCACTTACCGACATGCTTTATAAAAATATCATGCAGTCGAAACATGCGATTATGGAGAATATCTCCGGTTTTACCCAGCACCTGGCAAAGGAGGTTACGCAAAATAATCAGATTACTCCGGCGGTCATTCATAACAGAATGATGGAAATGGTCGAGACAGTCAACCGGCTTCAGATTACGTTATCAGGTCTGTTGACGGAAGGTAAAACATCGATTAATAACACACTACAGAGCTTTTTACACCATTTCAATACTGCTTTGACTGCATGGACGGAACAGCATGCAACTGCGTTAACCGAATTAATGCAGAACACACAACCGCACGCACAGGAACTGCAGAGCACACTGTCCCAGTTGATCTCGCAACACTTCCCTGCAATAAAAGAGCAGCCGGCACTGTCCGACAATGCACTGTTCAGAATTGTACAAAGTGCCATTATCGACACAGTCACTCAATTGGAAAGCCATACAACACAGCTCTCCTCTGCACTTCACAAGGCGATCAACACCATGCAGCAGGAAATTGAACAGCAATGGCACGATTCTTTGCGTGCGGTAGAAACGACTGCACAAAAGCTGGAAACCACGATAAAAAACAGTATTGTCGATAGTGAAGCACAGTTGACTGATGCTCTGGAGAAACTGAGTCGCCGGGGTGCTGACCCATTGGAAATTGCCCGGAATATTCAGTCTATCGCTAACCGGTTTGCATCCGATAGTAATCGTCTTTTTGATGCTGTGGTGAAAGATCTGGTATCCCTGTTTGAAAAAACAGCGACGCAAATTGAGAAAAATCCCGACGAACTTATACAGCAATTATCTAAAACCCTTTCCCAGGTCAGGCAGGAGATTGCACAGCTCATCCGTACAATAACCGGAAACATTGAACAGGGGCTCACCCGGTCAGGGAAACCCCAGGAAACAACGCTCCCGGATACATTACGGCAGCAGGTCGAAACAACACTCTCGCGGCTTGAATCTCTGCAGCTTCTTTCCAAACCGTTACAAACCAGTGAGGGCCGGCAGCAGGTACTTTCACTGCCGATGAGAATCGGCGATGAGTGGACATCGGTAAATATCCTCTTTATTAAAAACAAGGAGCAGAAGAAGAAGGGAAGAAAAAGCAGCCAGTTTTCCGTGCGCATGTATGTTGCCCCTTCACAGATAGGAGCGGTAACCGTAAACATGCAGTACTATGTAAAACAGAAACTGCAGGTACGAATTGAATTTGAGAAAGAGGTGTCACGGCTCTGGTTTCAGAAGAATAAAGACGACCTTATGCGAGCCCTCAAAAAGTATGATGTCGCTTCTATCGCCCTCTCCTTTGACCAGGCACCCCATACCATAAGCAGCAAAAAGAAGACAACAGCCCTGCCGGTAAAAAAGAAAATACCCCGGTCAAATATTGATATCAGTGCGTGACCTTCCCTATAGTATTGCCGTGAAAAACGCGGTTAAACTTTTTACAGGAATCGGATCAAAGAATAGACAATTATTCCTATCGGGAGGATAACGCCAAGATTACTCATGTTCGAGGAAACGAGCGCATCGAGCGCTTCCTGCGTGTCATCAAGGAGATGAAGCCTGCCATTTTTCTTCTCTAATCTGTAAATCTCAAAGAAGGAGGTGAGTTCCGGGAGAGAGGTGATAAATCCCAGTATCCATCCTATCAGCCAGACAGGCGTACCTATCTCATACACAAGCGCGTGCGCGCTTAATCCCAGATACCGCCCGGTGCATACCACAATAACAATACCCAGTATCAATGCAGCTAACCCTTTTGTGACATTTCCCTGGGCAGCGTGGCTCTGCAGGTATTTTTGTTCTTCCCTGTTTAATGCACGATCAACCACCTTGTATATAAGGAATACCAGCAGTAGCAGGCCTGCGACTCCTCCTGTCAATTCGACATGCAATGTGTAAAGGCCTAACGGTATAGCCATTGAAAGCATCCCGAAAATCAATTCATCTATAAATTTAGGTTTGAGTAGATCGGAATGCTGCTTGTAAACGAGCATGGCTAAAAGAAACAATACGAAATTGATAATATTCGAAGAGGCTATGTTCCAGAAACCGGCCTCAAAGACTCCGGCAAATGCACTTGATACCACAACAACCAACTCGGGCAAACTCGTGGCATACCCTATTATCTGGCCCTTTGTTTTGACCGAAAACCGCAAGGCAGTACTGAGGATATTAATGCCGTAAATGACCAGTAGCCGGACCGCAACAATCGTTATAAAGGCACATACCGTTAAAATAATGAAGTTAAGTAGCATAATCTCCTGCGGCGTTACTCGTGAAGCGTTATTCGTGAAGCGTTACTCGTGAAACGTGATACGAGAAACGAGATACGAACGACGAGATACGCTCATCCTTTAATAGCAATTACTTTCGAATTCCCACAAGATATTGAGTAATTACTCTTGTGAATAATAAGTTACTGAAATAAAAGGGGATGCAACAACAGTTGCATATAGTATACCTGTAATTTCATCACTCTACATCAAGAAACTATATTTGTAAGTGTTCACAGAACACTGAAATTGGAAACTTTTATGTTTTTTCCAATTTCTATTTTCCAATTTCCAATTTCCAATTTTAACTCTGCCATTCTCTAAGCGTTGACTTTACTTCAGATTTAACTGGTATTACGATGCTCTCTAAGTCCTCTTCGTTAATCCCTAATTCAGAAAAACTCATATCATCTTCACACGCATTTTCCATACTGTTGCCAATTCCCTGCTTATTGCAAATCTGATTGGCTTTTGCAATAATAGTAACCAAAGTCTTGTATTGTGAAAGTTCATCGGGAATAAGGTCAAGCGAATGGTGATACCTTATTGCTGAAATAATTTTTGAGGGGATTCTCCATCTCAATGCAGTAAATGCCCCTGCATCCGCATGATTAAACCCAAACACGCATTTTTCCTGAGATGTAAGGGAAACATTTTTCTCCTTTGAAAGAGCTAAAGCTTTTATAAAATCTTCATGTAAATACTGTTCAAGTATAATTCTTCCAATGTCATGAAGCAGGCCTGCAATAAAGCAATCTTCCGGCTCTTCATATTTTTTTGCCCTTGCAATGCCTTTTGAAATAAGAGCACATCCCAAGGCGTGCTCCCAGAAGGTCTGATGATCAAAGGCTTTCTTTTCATTGCTCTTAAATGCCCTTATAACACTCAACCCCAGCATAAGGTTATGTACAGCATTCAATCCGAGAACAACAATAGCCTGTTTAATTGAAGTAATGTGGCTCCTCTGGCCGTAATAGGCAGAGTTTACCAATTTCATTGTCCTGAAAGCAAGCGTCTGATCTTTCCCTATAATCTTTGAGATATCGTCCATACTGGTATCCGGATCTGACATTGCCCTTTGAATCTGTTGAATAACCATAGGTAGCGAAGGAAGATCCTCAACAGACCTGAGACTTTTCTCAAAACTTTTGTCTATCATACAAAATAAGCCTTTCAACAAAAAATATTTATTAAGGTATTGAGATTAAAAAGTCTGTTTGCTATGTTTCAGGGCAGTAGGGGCACAAAATTTTGTGCCCCTACTGCCTTTTTGAATGTCATTGTTCCTCGTTGTAAAGTTTTTAGAGTATTGTTCCTCGTTGTAAAGTTTTTAGAGTAAACTCGGTATTATAAGTTCAATAATTACACACACCTATAATTCTATCAGAAATATTCTATTCTGAAATAGTGCTAATTGCATCATCGATGCTTTTCGAAAACTCAAACAATTCATCAATACCGACAATCCGAAAAAGAGTCATATTTGCATCGCTAACACCTGAGAGTATCAATTTTCTATCTTTCTTTTTAACTGAATCTGCAAAATTTACTAAAGATGAAATTGAACTTTCGTCAAATCTATCAACATTTCCAAGATCTAATATTATTTTATCCCTATTCTCTTTTAACAGTGCAGAATTAAAATCAATATTCGAACCATCTACCGAACCTCCTTCTCCCTGTAACCGTATAATTGCTATGGTATCTTGGTTTTCTATCGTTATT
>CBDVBE010000186.1:0-11972 GCA_965372145.1 uncultured bacterium
CTGGAGTTGACAGTTAAGCATAGCAGGGAGTGTACTGCAACTCAGCAGAAACGTTATCATAAATGTTTACAAACGCAAGCATCATCACAATGTTTTTCACAGAAAAAGGCGATGTAACCTTTTACACAATGTTATCTGGGGATTTTCTTATACACTTACAGGGATGAACGGGGAACCCTGAACCTGTGAACGGTTACAAAGATTATTACTCAAGAACAACAAGCGGGAAGAGAAAGCACTCATGAAGCAATTATTAAGCAACAGGATGATTACATGGGGATTTAAGATAGTACTTACTCTGCTATTTCTCTTTATAGTTAATAAAAGTATTACCAGTGAGGAACTTTTTGTGATAGCCCGGTATATTACGGTATACCATATCGCTTTTGCCCTTATATTAGGCTTGCTCGGGCTTTTTTTCCAGGTCAAACGCTGGGAAATTATTCTCAAATATCAGAAATTTTCTGTAGATAATAACCTGGCATGGAAGACACTTCTCTGGGGTAACCTGTTAGCATTTATTACACCCGGAAGGTTTGGGGAGTTATTCCGTGGTATACAAATTTCCAGGCAAAGAAGAGGGGATTCACTGTTTGCCGTCATTATTGATAAATTGTTTATTGTTACAACGGTACTTTTTTGCGGATTACTCTGTATCGTTTTACAGAAATGGCTGTTTGCTGTCGGTATAGATGATAAAATGAAGATATTTATTTTCGCAGCATGTGTGGTATGTGTTATCGCTTTATTGCTTTTAACGACGGGTAAAGTCTTTAATAAGAAACACGCGGTGCCGCGATATTTTAATCGAGTGCTCGAGAGTCTGCCAAGACTCTTTACCCCTGCGGGAAAACGGGCTCTGGTTTATTCATGTATTGCCCATCTCTGCCTTATCTTTCAAACAGTGGTTTTACTGCAGATGTTTGGATGTGGTTCAGTGGTTGCAAATAGTATTGCTATTGGACAAGCGTATGGGTTAATGCCTTTTCTCTCTTTTACAATAGGGAATATGGGGATCAGGGAGTTTTCATTCAAGTTGTTCCTTGTACACCTTGGGGTAACCTGTAACAGTGGCAATTTAACTATTGGCGGGGCGGCCCTGGGGACCTCAATAATAATTCTGATTATGAATCTGGTAGTACCCGCGTTCATAGGTCTCGTGTGGTATATTTGTGACAATTCCACGAGAAACGATACATAGGGGAGTTCATGCCGAACAATGCAACTTTTCTCACAAAGCTTGACACCTGGACACCGCTTCGTGCACCCTTACATTCCTTTTTCAGTAATTCTGAGATAGATAAACTCTTTGAATCAGCCCGTTCATTTGATGAAAGTAAACGGACAGTTGTTATTGTTGCCTGTGAGAATACCTATGCCTATCTGGGAGGCCTGGCAGCAGTAACCAGGTATCTCCCGCATTATCTGGTGAAGAGCGGAGAACGGGTGATATTTATTTCTCCCTTTTATAAAAATATTCCTGCGGTGAAGCAGGCATACGCTGCCGGAGAAATAAAAGAGATATTTTCTGACCAGCCTTGCGAGCTGGCTGGATTCAGGGGGGCGATCACCTGCTATCAAATGGACAATACCGAATATATAAGCTATTATATCGATATTGAAAAATATTTTGAAGCTGATCATAATCCATATAATTATTACGATAAAACAAAACTGACTGATGATGCGCTTGCATTCTGTTGTGCGGTCCCTTTTGTTCTCCAAAGACTTAATCTCAGTGAAAATATTCTTGTTCATACACACGACTGGGAGACTGCACCGGCGGCTCTTTCAATGAAGATCAGCGTTCTGAAAAATATTCTAAAGTCAGTAAAGACTGTTCTGACACTTCATAACTCCTATGATGCACCATTACCCGAGGGTACACTGGAATATTATCTCGGGAAAAAGTCTCACGGCAGGACTGTTTTACAGACCTGTATACCATTATTAGACGGTCCGCTTACCACAGTGAGCGAACCGTTTGCCTATGAATTAATGCATGATCCTCTTCAAACAGGTGTGTTCGCAGACCATCTGCAGACCTGTTTCTCAATGAATCCTCCTGTCGGTATTGGTAATGGATTATTTAAGACTCCTAAACGGATTTTTACTAAAAAGATCTTGGCAGAGGCAAATCAGGGAGAATGGCAGCCAATCGATAAAAAGAAAAACAGTTTACGCCGGAAACTTACAGCACTATTATCAGGAACAATAGATGAGCGTATAATCGGCAGTTTGAGTTTTATGAAAGGGAAAAAACAGGTACCAATATTTTTTATGAGTGGTCGATTTGATACTATGCAGAAGGGTTATGATGTCATCTTTCATGCTTTTAAAAGATTAAAACGGGGAAGTGCAAAGTTGATTTTCAGTCCAAGTAATCCTCCGGCCACAGAAAAAGATCCCAATTATGTGTTTTTTACAAATTGTACTCATGAGTATGAAGGTGATATCACGATATGGCCGTTTATTATTCCCAGAGAGGTATACCAGTATTTTATAAGTGGTTCAAGTTATCTTTTAATGCCTTCTTTTTATGAGCCTTTTGGTGCTGCGACTGAAGGATTTATCAATGGGACCCCTGTTGTTGCACGAGGAACCGGTGGCCTGTGGGATCAGGTTACATCGGCATCTCCCTTTGCCATACCTTCATATTATTCATCGTTTTTAAATGACTATATGAATGATAATAGACATCCTTCCGGGATTTTATATCACGAAGAGTATGAAGGAGCATATCCCGGAGATGAGTGGCGAACGGTTTTTTCATTTTTTCCTGAGGAGAGAATGGCATCGAAATTGTATTGTTCGATGGTTGATGCCGCTGTTGGTGCTTTAAGTACAGCGATTGATGTTTTCCATAATAAGAAGAGATACACACAGCTTATTATTAACGGATTACGGTCTCTTGAGCGATTCCGCTGGGATGATGCCGTAGAGAAATACAGGAGAATATATAGCTTTACAGTACGAAATATGTTATAATTGTTTAAGTACTGTTGCGTCTCGTGCATGTTAAATGGCACGAAAACTCTGGCTTCCTGTCAAAAGCAGATATATAAAAGTTGTACCTCTTAATTCAAATAACCGGTTATTGGTAAATTTTTTCATGAGCGTGTGATTAAAATATGGAAATTATTTATATTAGTTAGTTAGTAACTATATCAGGTGTATTACAAATACAAAGTTTTTATGACTGTTCAGGTATCATTTAATAAACAAATCAGTTGAAGTACCTGTATCCTAATCTTAATCATACTCATAATCAAATTTTGTCCCTGGAACTGAATATGAGAGCTCCTAGATAACATTGTGTAGAAGCAGAGAGGTCATTCCCATGCCCTTCTGCTTAACACACTGTTATATTCTTTCGATTAAGATTAGGATTAAGAGTATGAAGTTATTAAAATATTGGGTTTTAATTATATAATTGAACAGTTACATTAGTTAAACAATAATCGGATATACGTAAGTGCTTTTCTGAAAGGATGCACAAATGGGGTTTGATATAACGTTGGCTATTATAGCGGGATTCTCAGCAGGGTGTATGGTAACGACTTTCATTGCAATTCATCTTTATACGTCTCAACAAAAGGTGTTGGAGGAACGGGCCGAAAACCGTCGTATTGTAGTTAATACAATTGGTAAGCTCTGCGCGACAATTGAGAATGCTTTTTCTGCATATCGAATAGGTACAATGAATTTTGATTCATTGCGTGAGGTCTTACTGGCGAGGAGTGATGAAATCAATACTACAATAAGCAGTAATATCGAGTACCTGGATTCATACTATGTTAAAAATATGGAGCGCTTCCTGGAGGATCAGAAGGCTTTTATCTTGCGGAACCAGGGTGATTTAACCGGTATAGGTGCCCGGACAGTCCGCAGTGTTTCACGTACTGCGGTTCAAGAGAGCAAGGGTGCTGTTCAACCGCCTCCACCTTCCTTTGCACCACCTGAAAGAAAGAGTGTCAGAGCCGTACCTCCACCTCCCAGGGAAGCGGTACAAGTACCTGTTTTTGAGAAACCGGCTCCTGCACCTGTTGAAATGGATAAAACAGTTGAGATCCCTAAAAAACCGGCACCGGAACCGGCTGAAACTGAACAGAAAGATTATAAAGACGAAGCATTATCTGCATTTGAACTGGGGGTAACAACCCGAATACCACTTGATGCAATAAGACAGTATCAACAACAGGAAGAGGAAAAAGTACCTTCGGAAGAACCACCCGTGCAGGATACATCTTTTTCAAGTGTGGCGCAAACACAAATATTAGATAAGAATACCTTTGAGACTAAAGAGCCTCCGGCTGTTCCTCAATTTGATACTGAACCTCCTGCAGAAACCGGGGAAGGTCATCCGGTAAAGGGAAGACCTGTTTTTGAATCCGCTTTGGATGTTGAAGCTACACAGGAGTTTAATGTCAACGATCTCATGGAGAAAGTGCCGTCACGGTTCGCACCGCTGCCAAAGGATAAAGAGCCTATACAAACAGATACGCCAATTCACCCATCGGTGCAGAAGCCTGGCGGTGCTGACGATGTGTTTGAAGTTAACCTTTCAAAAGGGCCTGCACCTTCGGAAGGTAAACCTGCTCCTCCCAAGAAAAAAGGTGCTCAGGATGACTCGCTTATAACTGGAGAAGATGTGATGGACCAAATGGACAACTTTTTTGGTTTCAGTGAATAGCAAAATTAGCCGCGTATCCCGTCACACAATCAGTAATTTCAGGACTCCTGATCTCTGGGATTTTGCTATGATACCTGAATTTATGCATTTAACACACTTTATGGAGTATTGGAGTACTGGAGTGTTGGATTTTATAGCTTTTTATGCATTACTCCATCACTCCAATACTCCATTATTCCAACTTGGTGTCATATTAAAATCCAGCTTACTTTTATAAGCTATTGATTCTTAGTATAGAGGTCAGGTTCTCTGAATTTCATCACGATTGAAAAGTAAATCCACGTTGTTTAACACATTCATATATCAGTATCGAAGTAGCTACCGATACATTCAGTGAACCTGCCGTTTCTGTTATCGGGATACTCACAAATTCAGTGCAGAGTTTTTTAAGATAAGGGGGAATACCCCGATGTTCACCGCCTATAATAATAATTACCGGCGTGGTAAAATTAATTTCTTCCGGTTTTTTATGTGAGCCTGCAACAGCACCGATCACAGAAAAGCCTTTTAATTTAAAGTCCGTTATCACTTTTTCAAGATTGGACGGTTTTACAATAGATATATGTTCCAGCATACCGGCGGCAGCTTTTGCAACCGTGGCATTGAGTGGCGCGGTCTGTTTTCGTTCAAGCAAAAGAGCCGTTACGTTAAATGCTGCACAGGTGCGAATAAGTGCGCCAAAGTTCCTGGGATCCTCGCAGGAGGCCGGTACAACCAGGATAGGAGGATCATCTGTTTCTTCAATCCGGCGTAATACCTGCGCAATGTCATCATAGGGTTTAGCAGCGCAGAGCGCTACAACACCCTGATGCTTGGGTGTATCTGCGATCTGGAGTAGTTTTTGGGACGGCACACATTGATAGGGGATCTTCAGCTTCCGGCATCGTTTCAGTAAGGTGAATACGCCACCCTTAGTATTTTGAGAATCAAAATAGATACGGTCTATTTCATTACTGCGTTGCGAGAGAAGCTCTTCTACTGCGTGTATTCCGTAAATTGTAGAATCTAATTCTTTTTTCACATGTTACCTGTAAAAGGGTGTTTATTAGTATAATATTACTTTGTTAATAATATGTTATGCCCTTAAAAGAAACACGTATGGAATTACTGAAACAAAAAATTAAGAGAGTTACGCAAGAACCCTGGATAGGTGTGCTCTAAAAAGAGCGATAGTAAAAATAAAAAATGCGGTATGGATCTCCCCGATGAATCGGGACTTCTCTTTTATATTTTTATTCAAAAACTATAGAAAAAGAGCTGTCCCTGATACAGAACAGCTCTTTTAATAAAAAATAAAATTATACCGTTTAATTACACGGTCCAATTTCTGACCAGCCATAATGGCCATAAGGGCCGGATGGTTCATAATAGGAAAAACCGACATTGATGCACTCCCATAACCGGTCATCATTTGTACGAAGATCACCAAGGGTATATTCTGTCCAGTGTTGATTTGGATCCCATTCTTGAACACCCTCGCATTCATCTGCCGGTGGATATTGCAATGAAGGATCAACAACAAAATTGACTGCACAACCGTTACTAATAGTAACATTGTTCATGATATTAATTGTGCTGCCAGCTTTAAAATTTATTGAACCGGCTGATAATTGATCATAACACAAATCTATTGTCGAATGTGCCTTAACCTCAGGTTGTGCGGTAAGAACTGTTTGATATGCATACCACACATATAATGGATATGGATTTTGTGGTGTGTATTGTAAAAATGTAGAATTGTCATGCCAGTAGCCATCCGAATCAAGTACCCTCACTGTTACATTACCGCAAATGTCTCCATTACCGTTATATTGCCATAAATACCCAGATGGTAAAGTAAAAGAAGAAAAGTTGCATGTGGAATTGAGGGTATTACTGCTTATATTACCAGTAGGAATATTATAGGTACCACTAGAATGGTTAAATACCATCGACCATTGCCATTGTGTAACCCAAGCGTTGGAACCGGGAGCATTTACAAAATAACTGTAATACTGAGAAGAACTTCCAGGATAAATGAACTGCGTGGGACCATAAGGAGAAGCAACACCATCAAATATCCCAATTTCTGGATGTGCAGGTGTTATCCAAAGAGTTTGAATCCATTTCCACTTAACACCATCCCGGAAATAAACATAAGCTTCATTATGCAGGTCTCCATCCTTTGGATCATTATAATAAAGTTGTTTTGCTGGCGTAAATCCAACAGCTAAAACGATATGCCTATTAGTTGGATCTGCCTTATCTTCCATCCCGCAAAAAAAAGGATTATAACGCTCATTTATCTCTTTGTCACAATTTTCTGCAGTGAACCAATTTACCATGAAACCGTTCGGAAGGCTGCCGAAATGCAATAATATCATATTACATTCTTTATTAACACCATATAATCCATTTGCCTGATTTGCGCCATCAGTCGCCCAAAGGGTGATAGCCTTCTGTGTAGTAGGTTTGGTCCAATATACAAGGGTCATTTCACAAGCAGCAGCCCAACAATTCAAATTTAATGCTTGTTCAACTGCCGGTATTGGTAATATAATTGCTTCAGAAGATGTGCTGAGAAATAAATATGAACAAGTTAACAAAATATAAAAACGAATATTATATATTTTTATACTTCTATTCATCAGTTTCCTCCTTTGCTTTTTGCTTGCGTTCGATAGTTTCCCTTCGTAAATGAGAAAGTATTTTGCGGCTATTCGCAGAAGATTTGTCAATTATAGATTTGTCAATTAATGTATTACTCCTCGAATAACCGTACAAAGAATCTAAAGGATCACTTTTAACAATTCTGAGATATATTAAATTGTAATCATCTTTTTGAGGAAAATGAATAAAATATCGGTGATTGCAATAAATTAAAATCGGGTGGAATCCGGTTGATTCAGGAATCATTTTTCTGACTTCAGTATAGCGGTCCATTGTAGAAAAATGCTTTGCATTGAACGATTTGCCTGCACATCCGACAATCTGAAAACGATCTTGAAAGTAAGCGATTTTAAGACTGTAAATACATTTGTCATGTGCCCAAATAGGTACTTTCCATACATCTATTGGTCTTACGAGTTCTTTTATCGGTTTATTTTCAGCATCATTTTCTAGAAGATTTAAAGAATGATTTTGCATGGGATAACCAACTTTAATATCCGTAATTTTTACTTTTGAATTGTCTATCCAATCATGATTTGCTACGATGGAATCAAAGTAATAGTAACTGGTTTTGTCATTTAAATAATTACTAACGATATCCATGACACCTTGCGGCACTTCACCTAATTGCGTTTTTTCATCGGCATCGGCTAGGATAACGACACACAATAAAAACTCGAATAAAAGCCGTAATTGGGAAGCTGTTTTTTTTACTGTTTGTATTTTCATTAGAACCTCTTTATAGTAAAAAGGTGATTAGTGAGTAATTCTGAAAAAATCATTAATCAAGTCCCAACTGACTCTTCATTATATCAATTTCCTCCTGCTGTTCCTGCATCGCATCAATAAGAATTGGTATTAATTCAATATAATTTATACTTTTATATTTTTCCGGTTTCTTTAGTTTTTCCGCAGGAATTTTATTTCCCTTTTCATCAACATCCTTTCCCGGCATTACTTCTTCAGACACCAGCTCCGGAAATATGGTTTCAACTTCCTGGGCAATCAGGCCAGCTTTTTTTGTTTTGGGTAATTGCATCGATTTAAATTCATCAGTTTTATAAAAATATTCCTTCGGTTTCAGTTTCAATATTTTATTGAGTGATCCTTTTAAAGGGGAGATGTCCTTTTTAAGTTTGATATCTGATGGATTGGTGAGCGTGCCGGTAACATGGACATTACCATTGAAATATCCGGCATAATTTGTACTTGCACTATATGCCCATCCATACACTCCAATATTTGTACCCTGATTACCGCCGGCTTCTGCATATATACCATAATTATTCCATGAACCACCGTGTCCTCTAAACCATCCTCCATATCGTGAACCAGTTCCACTTACTGTAGCTAATCCTTCGATACCCTTCCATCCGCCCCAAAATCTTCCTCCAATACCCCAATACGGTACAGGTCTGCTATCGCCGTAAACAGCTATTTTATCATTGGCAATTGTTGCTTCATATTTAGAATATAAAATTGACGAATAAGGCGCGTTTCCCAAACCCAGCAGGCTAAGATTTCCATAATGATATGTAATTTCATCTTTATCATTAGAGGTTCTGAATGTAATTTCATCTGAAAGCAGGTTGATTTGTCCAAATGATACTGTGATAAAAATTAACATTGATAATGCTGTAAAGATTTTATTTGATTGCGACATGGATTATTCCTTTCTTCAGGGGAATAAAAATTAATTTAACAGCAAATTTCAAAACATTTTCAACAACAATACAAATCATCTCAAAGCAAATGGCAACGGTTGAGAAAGATACTCTATCAGATTTCAATAACTCGGTAGTATCTTCCTCCTTATTTTTTGTGATAATTATGTAAACTCATCAATCATTTCTCCTTTCAGGTTGAGTGGTTAAAACACGATTGTTGCTTTGTGATAATATTACGTTATAAACAATCCATACATTACAAAAACGCACGGAATAGAAAAAAATGATTCTTTGTAAAAAGGTGCCTTGGATAAATGGTACATGAGGAACCTTCGTAACATAGATTAAATCTGATATCTTTTACTAATGGAAAGATTAAAAGAGGTTGAAATGACGTCACTTTTTTGAGACGGAGAATGTGCTTTGAAGTATGACGGGCATTCCCGCTTCTTCTGTCATAATAAATAACATAGGAGGGGGAGGGGAGGAGGGGCTGTAAAGGATTTTATTGTTTTTGAGCGAATCTTTGGAGGTAATTGCAAAAGTCTCATAACGCCCCCAAAATCCCCCGAAGGAGGGACTTATAAGGATTTTTTACTGTTATAATTCGACTTTTGCAATTACCTCTTTGTATAATTAGTTTCTGTTAAATATTGACAGATGCGCCCCCAAAATCCCCCGAAAGGGGACTTGTATTGAAATAATATTATAATAAAATCAATACCTTACAAGTCCCCCTTCGGGGGATTCAAGGGGGCGCTGATAGACATGTGTCTAAAAATCAGCTATATTTAACAGGCACTAATTAGTGCATAAGACTAAAAGGTTCCATTCACGATAAAAGATTGGGATTATAGTTAAGGGAAGTTAGAGAACGAATATATTTTATTATACAAAGACTCCTGTTTGGTGATTTTATAAAAGGAGGGAACATGGGTTTTATGGGAGGATCAGAGCTACTTATTATTCTTGTTATTGTTATAATTCTTTTTGGTGCGAAAAAAATTCCTGAGTTGGCAAGCGGCCTTGGGAAGGGAATTAAGGAGTTTAAGAAAGCAACCAAGGAAGAAAATAATAAGGTTCTGGAAAATAACTCGGATACTGCTTCAAAATCCCGGCAGGGAAGTCAGTACACTAGATAGGTTTTTTTACCCAGATAAACTGGATAAGTACCTTCACGAAATAATTTTCTGCCACGTGTGCCCTTCAGGGTATAAAGAGATACTTAGAAATTCATTTCTTAGTAGTTCTTATCCCTTCAAGGGAAAAAACGCACATGGTGCCCTTCAGGGTAGAAAATTATTTCTAAGGTACTAATAAGGCATGTGTCATGACAAAAAAATCAAATCGGGATGAAATGTCTTTTCTTGATCATCTTGAGGAATTACGATGGCGAATATTTAAATGCATGATCGCTATTGGGATTTTTGCAGTTCCCTGTGGTGTGTTCTGGAAAAAGATCTTCGATGTAGTAATGATATATCCGTTGCGGCTTTCAGATCCTGCTCCTCGTCTGATATACACCAGTCCGGCAGAAGCGATAATTCTCAGTATTAAAATAGCGATAGCCGGTGGTGTTATTTGTGCTGCACCGGTCTTGTTTTTTCAGATGTGGCGTTTCATATCGCCGGGGCTTTATAAGAAGGAGAAGATTTTTATTCTTCCCCTGGTTTTTGCTTCCACCTTCTTTTTCCTCTTCGGTATCGGTTTCAGTTATCTGACAGTACCATTTGTTATCAGTTTTCTTACCAGATTTGCAGCAGGCAAACTTGATGCCTTATATCGTTCCCAGGAATATTTAGGGTTTCTTATTAAACTGGCACTTGCTTTTGGGATTGTCTTTGAACTGCCGGTGCTTTCATATGTGTTCACGAAGTTAGGTTTTTTAACACCCGGAATACTTATAGCGAAAATCCGATATGCTATTGTGGTTATTTTTATAATGGCTGCGTTTTTAACACCACCCGATATTGTATCTCAGATGTTTCTGGCAGTACCGTTATTGGTATTATATGGTATCAGTATCATTGTTTCATATTGCGTTATGGAGAAAAAAAGTGATTAGTGGACTCGGTTTTTTTGAAATACTGGTAATATTGATTGTTGTGCTCATGTTTTTCGGCTCCAAGGAGCTTCCGCATTTTATCAGGGAAGGAGCCCGTATGATTGCAAAGCTGCGTCGCTATAGTGAGAAAGTACGGCGTGAGTTGAATGAAGTGACGCGGGTAGCCGATGTTTCCGATACTATCGAGGATGAAAATGATGTGAATAAAAGGAAGGAACGAGTTCGCACTGCGTATCTGGAGAAACGTAAAGAGTTGTCTGAAGAGGAGCGGAAAGAGAAGTCTTCGAAGATTGCTGAATTGCTGTATGGGACTGATGAATACAAGAAAGCCCGGGCTGTTCTGATGTATGCATCTACCAGAACAGAAGTGCAGACATACGATAGCATCCGGGATATGCTCTCTGACGGGAAACGTATTGTCTTGCCATACTGTAGGCCTAACAGTACCGAGATCGGACTGGCTGAGATTAAAAATGTTCCTGATGATCTGCAGGAAGGCCAGTACAAAATGATGGAGCCAAAGGATGAACTTAAGGATAACTTCTTGAAAAGTGATATACAGCTTGCAATCATTCCCGGCGTTACCTTTGACAAAAATGGCGGCAGACTCGGACGTGGAAAAGGCTGTTATGATTATTTTCTTAAAGAAATAAAAACAAAAGTACCGCTTGTAGGCTTTTCGTTTCAATGCCAGATTCTTGATGATGATTTACCTTTTGATTACCATGATGTACCCATGGATTTGGTGATAACGGAGGAGGGTGTTAGGAGGTATTCGTAGAAATTAGAAATTGGAAATTAGAAATTGGAAATTAGAAATTGGAAATGAACAATTAGCAATAAACAAATAAAATCAGTAAGGACTTTCAGCTCAACAACTCAACAGCTCAACAGCTCA
>CBDVBE010000187.1:0-11898 GCA_965372145.1 uncultured bacterium
TTTTTTGCTTTTCATTATAAGCCTCTAAAGGTTATTCAATTAAAAACACTCAATCATGCTTTCATATACTTTGTAATATCTTCAAACAACACCATGTAATATACGAATTGTAAACAGAATATTCTTTCTTATTAATAATTTTTACCGGTATCGTTCGCATTTTCGGTTGTTGAGGTATCCTTACCTAATTTATTATCAATATTGTCAATTAGACCGGGAATCCATTGTTTGGCTAAAAACCTATATAACCATCTTGGAATATAAATATCAGGTTTTTCAACTATAAAAGTAATTCCAACTCTGGATCTATTCTCATTGATTTTTATTATATACAAATTGATGTAATAGCCATCAATTCCTATTGTCAATATCTCTTTATTTTTTTTCTCAAATTGGTTATTTAATTTCTCGTCTTTGTTAGGGGTGTAATAAATTGCAAAACAATCATCATTGTTAAAATGTATTGAATCGATATCTAAAATGCACCATGTTCGGATAAAACCGGCGCGGGTTTCAAAATAGAAAGTGCCGTTTTCGCAGTATTGCGTGTCTGTTTTGATTTTCTCGAATGTATAGATGAATTTAAAAACATCAGGCATAGTATGATAATCATTAAGTAGTTCATATACCTCAGAAAATGAATGGTTAATTGTTTTAAAAGTTGAGGCAAAATAAACTCTTGGCCTTCTTTTAATTATATCCACTTTGGTAATGTTGATAGTATCATGTAATGAATTATTTATCTCTGATTTTATTCTTTGATCTATATAAACACAATTTCCTTCTTGGTGAAATAGCAAGAGAAAAAGGAGGAGTAAAAGTTGTTTTAAAGTCAAGATTTTATTCATCTGAAAACCTTCAATATTTCAAATAGGTTGAGAGTATTATTTATTCATAGCGTTATTAAGAAATGTTTTTCTTATTTTTTCGGACATTTCCCCTCCGAATTCCTTAGTTGCAACAAGTGTATCAATCATACAAACAATAAAACTTTCCGGATATTTTGGAGGTATTGGAGTTAACGGCCACATATGCCGGAGAATAATATCCTTTTCAATTGGGGAAAGGGAACCGAAATATTTTAAAGCGTTTAGATAAGCGTCACGCGCATGATAAAAACCATGTAATCTATTGGGCGCATCATTTTTATCCCTCCAGTCATAGAGGAAGAAATCGTGAAAAAGAGCGCCTCGTACTGTACTTTTAATATCAAGATGTAAAACTTTTGCCGCTTTGCAGGACAACCATGCGACATCAATACAATGTTCATAAATATTTTTATCGTGATGAGTAAAATCTTTTAAACGTTGATATTCAGGATGTTTGATAATGTCATACGTCAGTGTTAAAAAATACTCATGAAGATCGTCCGGAGCAGTATTTTTCCGGATAATGGAGGTAATCCATTTGTCAATAATTAAAGAAGAGCCGGGAAATGTCTTCATCTTATTATACAACAGCTTACTTAAGTAGGGAAATTGACTAAAAGGTCTCAGGAATATCTCTATTTTAGCTTTAATATTTGTCTTTACATTAAATTGCTGCAGTTTAAAGTATCTGTCAAAAATATCCGGCAAAGTAAATATCTTAGAAAAATATAAAAGCGAACTGCTTGAATATATGAAATCGATTATGAAATATATTACAAGAATTGATGCAATAACATGTTGGTATATTGAAGGAATTGTATACATCACCTCAGTAGTATAAGACTGTAAAAATGTTATTTGCACAAAAATCATACTCATCCAGAAAAGGCTGTATTTCAAACAAATCCTACCCCGGATATTCAGTTTCTCATCAGAGTAATCCCAGAGGCGGAGTGAATAATATTTTTCCAGAATGAAAGATGACACATATTCCATAACCGTAACAAGAAGTGTGCAGAGGACAATTATAATTGCTGTATGTAAAGATTGCGCATAGTGCGAGACTGCAAGAATAGAAAGCGCACCGAACCCATAAAGTGGAACAAAAGGCCCGTACAAAAACCCCCTGTTAACAAGCCCCTTTTCGACTATAAAATAAAATACACATTCAACAATCCAGCCAAGGAAAGCAAAAAGTGCAAAGTAAAGTATAAGGAATGAGGCATCAGACATTATTTTTATCCCTAACCAGGGTAAATAGCAAATCGTCAATTTTATTACAAGAATGATAGTTTAGACAAAATCTATTTTTAAATTATTTTATATTTTCAATTATTTTTATTGCTTTATTATATCCCTCATTTATTGTTGCCTCTGCTTGATCAAAATCGAATAATTTTAAATGCCCTAATTCAGGCTGAATGAGAATATCCGGATTAAATATTTTAAAATTATTTTGTGTTATTTTTTTTTCCATAATATTTATAGAATTTCCAATAATATCAAAAATATTCAGTTCAGAACTTGCAGGCATCCACCGGTTTATTTTAACACTAACCGATTTTTCAATATATTTATATTTATTTCTAAGTAATTGAATCGCCGGGATATTACTCGGTACTATTGTCTTGTTTTTTCTTTTACTCATTGAATTTTGTTTAACATATTCTAATCTTTCACTCGATCCCGATTTTACAATAATATCATTGTTCAAATCGACGGCAATCACAATATCAGCTCCCATTTCTCTCACAACATCGCCTGGAAGCGGATTTACCACCCCGCCATCAACTAAATACATTCCATCTTTTTTAAAAGGTGTAAAAATTCCTGGAATAGATATACTTGCTCGTACCGCATCAACTATACTACCTGTTCTCATTCTAACTTCATTGCCTGTCTTTATATCTGTAGCCACCGCACAAAAAGGAATTTCTGTCTCTTCAATATTTTTATGAAGAATATTTTTGGAAACTAAATTATATAGTTTGTTTCCATCTAAAAGACCTTTTGTGGGGAAACGTACATCAAAGTATGATAGAATTATTTTCCAGTCAAGATCGAGCGCGAAATTTTCCAGGTATTCTAATTTACCTATGGCATAAAAAGCACCTACAAAAGCGCCGATACTGGTTCCTGCAATATAATCAATATCTATATTTTTTTCCTCTAATGCCCTTAAAACGCCGATATGAGACCAACCTCGGGCAGCGCCTCCGCCTAAAGCAAGACCGATTTTCTTTTTCTTAAAATATTTTCGTTTCATTGTTTACCTTTTTAGCTCCGAAATTCCTGAGATAGAAACAATTTCATTACAAAAACCAACATCATAAACTATATGCCAGAGAATCTTTTCGATTCTTTTCATCACTTTTTAAATGAGTTGTATTGCCGGAATTAAGAATAATCATCTGCAGCCTGTTATGAACATTCGCTATACTTGTATCGGGGTCAAAATCAAGGGATAGAATCTGCGTATGGGGATATCCGGCCTTAATCTCTTTAATTACTCCTTTTCCACTTATATGATTGGGCAGGCAACCGAAAGGCTGAACAATCAGAATTGAATTTATACCGTGCTTAATCCACTCAATAATTTCTCCAGGAAGAAGCCAGCCTTCTCCGGCATTGAAAGATACGTTGAATACCTCCGCCGCATTGCGGGCAAGCGCGTGTATATCCGAATGCGGTTCATAGTACTTGAACTTTTTCATACGCATTTCAACCGGTTTAATAATGCCGGTGAAAAATCGTTCCATGCTATTACCGGCTAATCGATAAAAAGGCGGTATATATACATAATCTTTATCAGCAGCAATCTTGTAGTTAACAACATTCTGCCGCCAGAAATTGCTCAGAGCGGGTAAAACTACTTCCATACCGTTCTGTTCCAGATAGCCGACAACATTGTAATTTCCCGACTCGTGATAATTGACAAGGATTTCCCCGATAATACCCACTCTTGGTTTTCGTATATCTCTGTTACATGCAAGATTGTTAAAATTTTGTACAGTCCTCTTAAAATCCCGTAAGGCAAACCGCCATCCCTTTTGCAGGGAAGTCAACAAAACATCCAATTCTTTTTTGAAAAGTTTTTCAGCACTGTCCGGGACACATTCATACGGCCTGCATTTTCGCAGCATATCATCCAGTGCGTCAATGAGCGCCAACCCTCTGGTCACATATACAATTAAAGATATTTTATTCGGTTTGAACCCGGAATTTTTGTTGCTTTTGTCAAACAAATCAGTAGTGACAACTGGAACGGTTGAAAACCCGGCGTCATCAAGCGCTTTCCGGGCAATGGCATGATAGTGAAGCGCGCGGCAGTTTTTGCAGTTTTTTGCCAGTCCGGCAGCGAGAAACGGAACTTCATCTCTATGTGAAACCAGATAGGAAAGAATCTCGCCGATATTTATCTGCGCAGGATAACACATGTCATTATGAACATACCGTTTGCCCAGTTGTATCGCTTTCTTATCCGCCATCGGCAGTTGACGCACACGGTATCCCTGCTTCCTGAGTGCCGATGACATAAGAGCATTGAAAGAACGTGAAAGGTTCGGAATAAGTATTGTTCTCTTTGCCTTGTCTTCCTTTGTAAACCTTACTCCGTTATAATACTCTTTTTTGTGTAAACCGGACTGTTGCCTCTGTTTTCTCCTTTCCCGTACCGTTTCAATAAAAGAGGTTACCCGTATATTCAAGGGCCCCGCATTTTCACCCTCATCCATTTTAAGTACCAGAAGTTCCTTGCCTGAATACTGTCTGAGTATTCGTATCATCTCATCGCATATAACGGCATCGTGTCCGCATCCGAAACTGAACAGGTGTACCATTTCAAGACAAGGGTGGTCTGCGACATATTTTGCTGCAGACAGCATGCGGGTGTGAAAGGTGATATTGGTATCAAGCCTGCTGAATTCAGGGTCTATTTTGTCAAGTCCGGGCAGAGATTCATTGATTAAAACAGGGATACCATGCCTTGTAAACAAATCGGATATTCTATGGTTTATCAGCATATCGCCCTGATAGGGGCGGCATGAAAGAACAACGCCGAACGTATCTGATTTGGAAAGTGATTCAATAATCCTTCCGCCATTACGAAACAGTGTGTTTTTGTGTCGAAGGAGTTCAAGGTCGGCCCAGCGTATTGCGTCCTTTATTGCCGCGGGTTTTTCATTAAGAAAATCCACTGCAAAACGAATTATCTGCCGGTTGCGTAAAATTTTGTTTCCCCATTTCAACGCGGGTGAATAATAGAGAACGGTACCGGAATATCCGCCAAATTCACTAATGCGAATAACTTCGGGATACCCCTGGAGAACCGCACAGTTCCATGAGTCGTATGCCTGCCTGTTCTCCTTTATGTTTTTTATCATTATGGGCATAAAAATTGCGTTGACACCTTTTTCCAGAAGTGATTGAATATGACCATGGACTATCTTTGCAGGTAGACAAACCGTATCTGACGGGACAGAAGACAGACCTTTTTCAAAAAGTTCGTATGAACTCTCATCCGAAAAAACAACCCTGTAGCCAAGCACCGAGAAAAAAGTGTACCAGAAAGGCATACTTTCATAAAAATCCAGAACCCGTGGAATACCTATGGTTTTCTGCCTTTTTTTATCTAACGGACGTAATGCGGAACAAGAATCGGGAAAAAGTAATTTATACCGTTCTTTCATTAAATCAGGCACATGCCGTATTTGGGAAATCTTCTTTTTTACGTTCTCAATTGTTTTTTTATCCTGTGTATCCCCGAGAATCCCTCCCCGCTCACACCGGTTTCCGGTAATATAACCCGACCCGTCATTAAACCTTACAATGCGGCGCATGCAGTGGTTTGAACAGAACGGGCATCGTGAGTCATTAATAATCGTATAGGATAATTCGGCAAGCCTGTCAAACCCTATGAATGAAGATGCTTTCTTATAAGATGCCGCAGCATTACCCGTCATTTGTTTTTTAACAAGAAGCGCCATGCCAAGCGCTCCCATTTCCCCGGAATGTGCAGGCCGGATAACATGACGACCGGTATACTGCTCAAACGCCCTTAGTACCGCATCATTCCTGAACGTTCCGCCCTGGACTATTACGGTTTCACCAAGGTCGTCGAAATTGTTTATTCTCACCACTTTGGTAAAGAGATTTTCAATTATTGACATACAGAGACCTGCCAGGATATCCGCGGTACTTTTCCCGTTTTTCTGTTCGGTTATTACAGAGGAGTTCATAAAAACCGTACAGCGGGAGCCCAGACTGGACGGGTGTTCTGCGGAAAATGCACATTCGGCAATGGTATACGGCTCAACAGAGAGAGACTGTGCAAAGGATTCGAGAAAAGATCCGCAACCGGCGCTGCATGCCTCATTAAGAACTATATTTGTAATGATACCGTTATTAAGAAAAATGGCCTTCATATCTTGTCCGCCAAGATCAAGAATAAAACTCGCCTCCGGGTTGGTAAAGCAGGCGGCTTCCTTGTGAGCTATTGTTTCCACGGTATGAAAATCCGCCTTCAGTGCGCTCGCGACCAGCATTTCTCCATACCCGGTTGTCCCTATACCGCGCACATTGATCCTGACGTCCTTATTTGTATACCGGTTGTAAAAATCCAGCAAACCCTTCGTAAGGGTAATCAGGGGATCGCCTTTATTGTTTGAATAAAACTTGTAAATAACCTTTTCATTTCCATCGATTGCAACAAATTTTGTCGTGGTTGATCCGGCGTCGATGCCGATATAAACATCAACGGTTCTTCCGGCAGGAAACACGGCAGGAGAAAAAACAGGGAATGCATGGCGCTTCCGGAATTGCCTCTTTTCTTCGACAGAATTGAAAAATGGGTTTTTTGAATATACCTGTTGTGAAGCCGTTTTTTTCTTAGCAGCGGAAAGCTTTGCCAATTCTTTGCGAAGATCGGTTTGAGTTCCCGTGTTTGAAAGAGCAGTATCGATACTCAGTGCTGCACCGTAAGCTACAAAGACCTGGGCATTCTCAGGAACAACCGTATCATTTTCCGTAAGATGCATTCTCTGTTTGAAAACCTTCAGAAGTGATTTATTGAAGAAGAACGGTCCTCCGGCAAACAGCACCGGACTTTCCATAACCTTCCCCTGTGCCAGTCCGCCGATAGTCTGTTTGGCCAGTGCATGCATACAGGATAGTGCAATATCACCTTTTGCCGCTCCCTGATTCAGGAGAGGCTGTATATCCGTTTTTGCAAAAACCCCGCAGCGCCCCGATACTTTATACACGTGCTTTCCCCGTGATGCAAAAGTATCAAAATCCTCAACAGGAATGGCAAGCAATCCTGCCATCTGGTCAAGAAATGCTCCGGTACCTCCGGCACACACTCCGTTCATCCGCATATCAGTTATATTGTTATCATCACCCCCGGAAAGAAACACGATCTTGGCATCCTGTCCTCCCAGTTCTATTGCCGTCTTTACCGAAGGATATAACCATCTTACTGCAATTGTTTCAGCAATAACCTCCTGGACAAACGGCACTTCGAGTGTTTCGGCTATTGGCCCTCCCTGCGAACCGGTTATTGCCAGGCGAAAATAACATCGGGATGAAAGCCCCATTATATTCTTCAAATGTGGGATAATACAATCAACCGATTTTCCATTATGCCGTTCATAACTGGAGTAAACAATTGCTTTATCTTCAGGTTTAATAGCAACAGTCTTGGCTGTAGTGGAACCAATATCGATACCTATCCATATATTTTTTTCTGTCAGCTTTTTCATATATACTTATAATCAGTGCAAATTCTATTTATCTGTTGGAAGTAGAGCTTACTCTAAATCTTTTATTATTATCTTTGACGCAGCATAACCGTTTACCATGACATTCCACACACTGCCGCCGGACCTGCCCCAGTGCCCTGTACGGTAGTAATTGGAAAAACGTATCTTGAACGGCATTTTAGCTTCACCGTACAGCTCTTTTGTGTTTTCAAAGCCAAACAGCGCGCCGTCCGTATTCCCCGTAAACCTTTCAAAGGTAACGGGAGAAGCTGTTTCTCTGACTTCTATCATATCATTTATTCCGGGATACAGTTTCTCCGCCTGTAAAAGCATACGTTCCGCAATCCGCAGCTTATCATCCTTCCAGTTCCCGGAATATGACTTCTTTGTAAGGTTGAGAAGCATCAGTGTACAGTTGTCCCTGTTTTCAGGAGTTCTAAGAAATAAAAGATGATCTATCTCATCTTTTCTGTTATTCAGCACATTATCAAATATTTGTTTATAATCAAGAAATGAAAACCAGCTTGAAATTCCTGCCGGCACCATATCCCTGGCTTCAGGTTTCATACCAAGATAAACGGCAACACCCGATACGGAAGGTTGAAGATTATTAAGACGCCTTATCCATCTTTTACTTCGGCTTTTCTCATGTAATAATTCGTTGTGAATTAAATAGGGGCTTATATTAGATACAAAAATACCAGCTTCGAATTCTTCACCTTTTTCGATCTTTACTGATCTTATTTTCCGTCCGTCTGTAACTATTTCAGTCACCCGGCTGCAGGTTTTAATTTCACCGCCATTGTCAATTATTACGGAAGAAAGCGCATTCGCAAGAGATGAAAAACCATTTTTGCAATAATGGGATCCTTCCATAAAATGTACGACAAACATCATAAAATGAAATAGAGCGGAACCATAATCCGGCGAAGCGCCGGCACAGAGCCAGAGGGAATAAAAAACGTTTCGAAGTTTCTCATCTGATATTGTACTGTCAATGTAGCTTTTATAAGACAGGTTTCTGTATTGTGATATGAAATCTCTCTTTTTTTCTGCGAAGTCGTATTTGTAGGTAAAAAACGGTTCTATCATCACCGAATAAATCTTTTCCGCTTCCTTAAACAGAAGCTTCAGGTTCTGCTTTTCATCTGGAAAATTATCATATAACGTATACAGGATATCATCTTTTCTTGAAGGTGTTGCAAATGAAAATTCAGGAGAGCCGAATCTGCTCATTTCAGGCAGTTCAATTGTTTCAATTTTTTCGGCGATACCAAGTATGCGCAATAAATGATATATTACACCATCATCTGCCATTGGAACCGAGTATATTCCGGATTCAAAGGTGTATTTACCACGTTTAAAGCTATGGCCGTAACCGCCTATTTTGTCATGCTGTTCCAGTACGCATACTTTCATTCCTGACCGTGCCAGAAAAGCGCCGCATGTAAGGCCACCGATTCCCGAGCCTATAATAATTGCATCATACGATGGTGACATAAGAATATGTTACTCCTCAAACGATATTTTTTCATGCAGGAAATACCACTGCTCCAGATGAGTCTTTAAAATCTGCTCTAAATTTGAGTACATATACTGTATTGGATTTTCTTCTTTAATATCTATATCTTTAAGCAGGAGCTTATAACCCCTGTTACCGGTACGAATCATAAATGCATTGAAAAGTTTTACCGAGTTCCCGCCAAAAGCAATTAATTTTTGTACACCCGCCCCACCCATTATGTTTTTTCCAAACAATGTAACCGGAACACTGTATTCGGTATCTTCATCAAATATTGTCAACAATAGCTCTTTTCTGCGAAGGGACGCTCCCATACTCAGAGCTGCATTAGCGCCTGGTCTGCCGATTTCTATGAAGTGTATGTCACCGAAATAACCGCTTTTTTTTGCAGCATCCACACCCTTGCAAATGCGTTCCGAATAACTTTCTGTTGTAAATCGCAAAGCAGCGGATAAAGGAAGTTTATACGCTGCAAGCGCAGGCGCCATAAGTTCTAATCCGCCAAAATGTGCCGCAGCAATAATGACGGCTTTTCCATCCCGGTTGGCCTGTGAGAGCTGAGTAACCGCATCCTTCATATCAATCGTATTACGGAGAAAATGATAAAAAACTTCCGGGGTCCCGCATAGTGGAAGAAGCTTTTCATAATAATGAAGGATTATATGCTTTTGTACGTCTGACAGGAGTTTTTCGGTAACAGAAAAACCAAACCGTTGCAGGTTTGAGACGATCTGCCGTGTCTCACTTTCATTAGTTTTAAACCATCGAAGCCCTTTTTCAAGAACAATATCACTTACATAATCAGGATTTTTCCCTTTGATAATTGAAAGCGTTTCTTCCGATACAAGATGTTTCTTTAATTCCATTAGTACGAATCTTTATTAAAATGAAAAAGTACGTTACATTTTCCCATGACGCATGATGGAAATAAGCAGCCAGAACCCCATTGCACCTGCCCCAAGGAATCCCAGCAAACCGATAACCGGTATGCCGTGCCATACAGGCGGGACACCTGACAAAACAATAAGGGAAGAACCCATAATCAGAGACGCCAATACAATTGAAAATGCAATACGATTGCTGATCCGGTCGTGCACATTCAACATTGGGTCAAGACCTTTATGCTCAAATTTGACACTAAACTGCCCCAGCCTTGCCTGTTCAAAAATCTCGTTTACCTGAACAGGCAGATCTCTCAGCAAAAAACTCAATTCAATTAGAGAACTGTAAAACTTCCTGGAGATATTATATGGATTCAGATTTTCTCTCGCTATTTTTCCTGCGAACGGTTTTACATTTTCAATCAAATTAAAATCAGGCTCGAGCTTTCTTACCACGCCCTCCATTGACAACAAAGCCTTTGACATCAGGTATATATTAGTTGGAATCTGAAGCTTGTGTTTCATAACCGTGCTTATTATCTCATTTATAAATTCACCGATATTAATCTCTTTTAATGACAGGTAAGAATACCTGTCAAGCAATTCGGATATTTGATATTCAAATTGCTCAATATCGGATATACGTTTCCCATGTGTAAGCTGTAAAAGAGCTTTTATGATTATTTTCGGATCGTTTTTTACAACTCCGATAACAACATTTCCAAGGCATTCTCTTTGAGAGGGCAGCAGAACTCCAGTCATACCAAAATCGAGGAAACATATTACATTATCATCAAGTACAAAAATATTGCCGGCATGCGGATCGGCATGGAAGAAACCGTGTACGAATATCTGCTTTAGTACGAGTTCAATAATACGCTTTGTAACTGTCGAAGGGTTCTTGCCGGTATCCAGCAAATCATCTATATTTGAGACTTTGATACCGTCAATAAATTCAAGAGAGAGTATTTTCTTTGTCGTAAATTCTTTATACACTTTCGGTATATAGATTGTTTCATCATCTTTGAAATTATTACGTGTTCTTTCAATATGCGTTGCTTCACGGGTAAAGTCCAACTCTCTGGTAATACTCTTCTCAAATTCATTCACAATACCAACAGGATTAATTATTTCCAGCCCCGTAACATGCTTCTCCATTAACAACGAAAGATGAAGCATTATTTCCAGATCGACTTCAATAACTTTCTCTATTCCCGGCCTCTGAATTTTAAGAACAGCATTATCTCCGTTATTAAGTATCACCTTATGAACCTGGGCTATTGACCCGCATGCAATCGGTTTATCAGTGAATTCCTTAAAAAGCCCTGTTATGGATTCGCCCAGTTCATCTTCAACACAGTTTCTGGCTTTTTCAGTAGAAAAAGGCGGCACAGTATCCTGTAATTTCTCAAGCTCAACAAGAAGAGGCTGCGGGAGTAAATCCGGCCTGTTGCTCATCAACTGCCCGAATTTTATAAAAGTCGTACCGAGTTCTTCCAATACCATCCGAATACGTTCCCACCGCGTCAGATTCGATACTTTCCCGTATTTTCCCCGTTTGAATACTTTCCCTCCGACATTCAGATATTTTTCCAGCTTGAGATTCGTCAGAAAATCACCGAAACCATGCCTGGCCAGTACATAAATAATCTCTCTGTACCGGTTAATATGACGATACGTTTTGACTAATTTATTAAGATTTGGAATCACTTTCGTTCTCTTTATTCAGATTTTTAGCAAGTTCCTCCAATTTCCTTATACGCAATTCAAGTTTTTTAATATCTGATATTGAAGGAACGTCCAGTTTTACCAAACTTTTCTTAACAAACTCTTCTACAAGATTCTCAATCCTTTTTTTTGCCTTTTCC
>CBDVBE010000188.1:0-11858 GCA_965372145.1 uncultured bacterium
TATAGCAACAAAAAAATATTTTCTAATAAATATTCAGACTTTTGCAATTACCTCTTATAGTAATGTAATATTTGACACCGTCCCCATTACACTCCTTCGGTGTGATGAAGTCCTGTATAAGACTATCCCTGTGCCACCTGAAGTACGCATAGTCGTGAACTATAATATCCTGAATAATGCCCGGAAGTCATCCAAGGCTGACTCAAAGTTAACCATGCTCCCACCAAGCACCTACTTTTGATACAATATATCCTGTAATACCAATAACTATCAATATGAAACCAAGAATTCCGATTATAGCTGATTCTGTTCCCATTCCGATAAATACCATGATCATTCCTAGAGCTACCATCATTGAATAAATTAATTGAGTCTTTTTAAACTTTTTCCCCGTTTGCTCTATTGTATGAATACTCGAATGCTTCGGACGTCCACAATTTGGACAAGCTGGAGCGTAACTGGAAATCTCTTTATTACAGTCGGGGCATTTAATAAGAGACATTTTATTTCCTCTCTTGTTAATAGCTTCACAGATAACGTTCAGTTAAATATTTAATATAATGAGTGTGATCATCTCTATATTCCTTTGATAATTTTACTATCAATTCTTGATATGATAACGCATGGAACTTGATTCCATCTGACCTTACGATCTTCTCGAAGTCTTCAATTTCCTTCCTATGAGCAGCCCCTTCTTCGCCGAGTACATCATACCATAGGTAAAGTAGTCTGAATCCGGATTTGCCGCATTGATTTTTTAATCCAAGAATATGCTTTATCAATTGAGCACGGTGTAGGAATTCACAATCTTTATCACCAGGAGAGATAGTTTTTGCTAAGCGGTGTATGCTTGGAATATCGTTCCATAAATCAGGAATTTTTAAGTAGGCTTCTTTTAATCCAGAATGCCTGTAAGATCCATATGCTTCTGAGAACTTGCATTCCACTGCGAAATACTTGTATTTATAAGAGCCTGCATTATGAAACACTACATCTATGTTCGGATCATAAGAAAACTTTTTATCAATTTCGAATTTGTCCTCGAATTTGATCTCTTTAGTTACATTACTGCCTTTACGACAGAATCCACAAGCAGAGGAGATTTCATCAAATTTGTTAATTTTCTGCCAATATTGGAATATGTTGACTCCCAAAGCAGACGATGAATGCAGAGCTTGCATCTTAGATGGATTATCATCTGTTCCCTTTATTTCATTGCCGTCACCTTTTTCAAAGCTTTTATGGGCCTGGGGCAATAATGGCTTAAATAGATTATCATCAAGATTCTGTGTATACGCAGGACGTCCTCTCTTACCTTTACTGCCAGTAAGTTTCTTGTTATTATTCAATGCCCATTGAATTTGTTTGGTTAGAATGTATTCGTAAGCTTTCATAGAGGTCTTGTTTCAATAATTTTGTAGTATTCGTTTTTACTGTTTATCAGACAACAATCTTCCTTTATGCAAAGTCTGTTAGTACTTTTAATTACAATGCGATTATTGCTATTATCAGCATTAAAAGGCTAATAATAGTCGCTAAAACAAACTTTGGATCGAAATACCAGGGACGAATTGCTTTCTGCACATCTTTCATTTTGATAGCATTTAATGAAATGCCCATTCTGTCATGAAGTATTCCTTTATCTGGAGTTAGAAGTGCCTCCTCCCCAAAGGATTTACCAACGATTAGCTCTTCTTTCATTAATTGATTCGTACATATGATGAATGATTTTCGGTCAGATTGATATTCCGGTAGAGTCTTGGCTTCAGCAAATCCGTCAGGTCCTTCGGTTTCGTAGAGATGGAGCAATCGATCTAGAATGGCACGCCTCATCTTATCATTATCTTTTGTGTTCATAATTCCTCCTGGCATTAAGAAATGCAGTTTTTAATTCAAGGTATGACTAACGATTTTTATTCATATTCTTCTGTGGGAGATTCTCCCTTTGCTAAGAATATAGTAAAGTCATAACTAATAGTCTATGACAAGTTTATCATTATGGTAAGGTGGCGGTTGGTATAGAAAGTCTCATCATTATTTAATTATACGTCAGGTACAAGATCGCACCCACCTGATAATAGACTCGATACTGAGTTTGATAACCATGAACAAAGCTCTTCGATTTTATCCTCATCACAGTCTATAGCTGGAGTACTTGAAGTAGCCGCAAATTCAAAAGCTTTGGCTGGTGGTGGCGATGATCCCATAGCACCATGTATAATTCGGGGCAAATTTGCTCTATGAAACATTCTATTCCTAAAATCTATCCAAAGATTCCACTCCATTGAATCAATGATATCAGATAGGGCTTTAACAAGGTTGCTTGAACAGGTAAACTCTAACAATTTTTCGTGTAGTCCTTTTAGAGTACAATTCCTTTGTTCAGTTTTACTGAATGGTAATCCCAATGATTTTTCATGGCTGGCAAGAGCATATATTGCATAGCAGATACTCTCTATACACGAAACACCTGATGTAAACATCCCAAATAATGCTTTTTCTCTGTTATAAATAGTTTCAAATGATGCCTTTGAGCCTTCAGAAATCCATGATGTGATATAAAATTCTTTATATTCATGACAAGCTCTATATCTCCAACCAATAAGATTAGAAGCTCCTGCAAATTCTTTCCAAGCATCACCTTTTGGTGATAATAATACAGATTTTGCGGTGTCCATAAATTTTGTGTATTCCTTAGTAGGAAAGGAATCCGGAAGGTTAATTTTTAATATATCGTTGAAAATCATCCCCATTTCCTTACAATGTGGTCACCCGTGATTATAGCATCGTGCATTAGCATTGGTATTTTTTTTCCTGGGTATCATCTACGGAATGACAATTGTTGCATTTGATTTCTGAAATCAATCTTCTTATGAATTCGGTTCAATGTCTTGAAATCAATATCATTTATCATTAAACTAGCCATGGGTACTTTAGCTGATTTAAATCTAGGAATAATCCCATCGAAATCGGTAATCGGGTAACCGTTACTTTTAGTGTAGTGGTCTATGAAATCTTGAATCCAATTCGTTGCATTTATTATGCTCATTTCATCGATGGGATTGAATTTTGCAAATGTAAACCCACATCTTTGGTTCTCAATTACTTTTGGATCACAATATATTGTCCAAGCGTTTGCTTCAAGTTCGAAGTCACTTATATACTTTTTTACATTTAAAGATGTATCTATATAGATACAATATCGAGGGACATTGCGAGCAAAGAAGGTATATGTTAACGGAACTCTCTTTATAATACCTCTCAAATCTACCTCTAGTAATGGATATTTTTTAAGTGATGTATTTAGTGCCCGAGCAACTTTCTTATTACAGATTACTGGAATTGATGCATCTATTTTACCACTTGATGTAACGCCAAATATTTGACAGTCGTCATGAGAATCAAGCCGAATTACACCTAGTCCACCGTTTATCATCAAACCTTTTCCATATGGCTCATAGTGCATATTTAACACGGGATGATTTTTCATATATCGATATGCTCTTCTTCGAAGAAAATATCCTTCATCAGTCCAATAAAGACCTGGCATTCTTGAAACCCATTGTGAGAGCTGGAATCTGTTTAAAGTTACCACATCGCCCTCAAAGAGCCGTGGTTTTTGTAGAGCGTTATCATAAAACACAGATCCAAGCAAATCCCTCCAGAAGGTTTCTTCCTTGGTATATTTTTTCTCGCCTTCGATGGCACCTGTATATCTAACCATGAGATAATTGGGTATCTCAAGATAGTCACATATCCATTTTGCACCTATTAGAATTTCGCGAAATCTCATTTAAAATATCCTTTGTTGTATAATAATACATGTAAATAGCTAAGTACTAATCTACTACATTCCTCTTCCTCTTGTTAATATTTTGTTAACACTATGGCTATGCGGCGGCTTGGGGAACGTCAATATACTCAGTAAACATCGATGTAACAAAAGAAAAGGAAGGCATTACACCTTCCTTAAGTCATTGTTAAAAAAGAGACAAATAATCAATCCCGCACCAACCTGACAGAGTAACCACACTTCTTGTAGCTGAAGTCCCTGTTAAGACTGCTTTCGTCGTATGAGAGAGAATGTGTATAAGCGTGAAATTCATCGTACTCAGAAGCACCCCACCAAAAACCGATCTTGCCAATGTAATAAAAATCACCAAAATTGCTACGGTAACCACTAGGAAGGGTAGAAAAGCCACTTTTATTGTTTTTTGCTAAGATGTTGCCAATTGCTCCGTTCGTTGAATCTATAAACCAATCAGTTTGAGCAGCCAAAGATTTAGCAACCTTGTTACTATCTGTTGTCCCATCCCAATTATACCCATTGGCAATCAAGTACTTTTCTAAAGTAAACCAATCTGTTGTATCGGGAATATGCCATCCCTCCGGGGCAATCTTCTTTGTATCTATGGCGTACCAGTTATAAAGTGCTCCCAATTTCTTAATACTATCTGCATTGGTCGTGTTGTTGTAATAACAACATGCCCCTAATGTGTCATCTAGCCATGCACTGATATCTGTTGTAATAAGAGGAATGGGAGTACCGTCATTATACTTCGTTGTCCGCAAATTCTCCACTGTCCACACCTGATTGCCAAGTCTCACAGCATCGTACAAATTCCCATCTATATCCCTTACTGTATCTGCACGGACTATCATTTTTATTTCTATGTTACTCGTATCTGAATTCGTCACTATAACCCGGTAATTCAAATACCCGTCTTTCATTACTGATATTACGTCGTCAATTGGTGCATATCTATTCGACATTCTTGATGAAGCAGTAGTATTTAAATCGACTGGCCTTAACTCTATACTACTCGAAACACTAGCTACCGAGGGCCTTTTTAATACAAACTCATCATTTCCTGATTTTACTGTGTACAGATATACTCCGCAGGCAATGTCGGGGAGTGTTATGGAGTTTGTTCCAGCTTCTATTGTTGTTTTTAAGGTTGACAACACTCTTCCTTGCAGATTATAGGTAATAATCTCTACAGGAGATTTCTCTGCAATAGTGATAAATATAAAGCCGTTGTTTATCTTTACAGATAACTTGTACGGAATAGACTGATTTAGTTGGTCGTTAATACCGGAAGTGCCGGTTATAGTAAATCGCCCGTCATTGTCCGTTGTAGTTGATAGCCCAACCTTTTCCAGCCTTACATCAGCACCTTCGATGCCAATACCACCTGAGTCTATAACATTGCCGCTGATATTGATGTTTTGAGAAACGCATATAGATACCATGATAACTAGTGCGAATGATGTTTTTTTAATGCTCATAGAGCCTAACCTTTTTGATGATTGGTACTACACAAATAATATAATCAATTTTCCCCATTATACAGCATAATCATCTCCACTTTGTCTATCCAAAATCCTTATACACCAATTTTCATAAACTATTATTTCAGAATAACAATTAATTTCATTTCTACCTAATTATTTGAATCTTATTGATATATGTCTTATAAATAGTATATTACAAAGTATTAATTTTACAAAAAAGTAAGGGGGTAATATGTTCGAATCACTCATGGCGTTGAATGCAAAGATCAATGGCCTTGTTTGGGGACCGCCGATGCTTATCGCTCTGGTTGGCGTCGGTGTATTTATCACAATCCGAACACGATTTATTCAATTTTCGAAATTCGGTCTGACGATGCGTGAGACAATGGGGAAAATATTTCACCACGGCCCGGTCGCTGACGGTGATGTTACCCCGTTTCAGGCAATGACCGTTGCCATGGGTGGTACTGTTGGCGTCGGCAACATCGCCGGTGTCGCAACTGCAATCGCTATTGGCGGCCCCGGCGCCATATTCTGGATGATGGTCTCAGGTATTGTCGGTATGGCAACAAAATTCGCCGAAGTCGTCCTCGGATTACACTACCGCAAACGTGATCCCGGTGAACCAATGATGGGTGGGCCCATGATGTATATCTCCAGGGGACTTGGCAAAAACTGGAAGTGGCTTGCAATATTCTTCAGCATCTTTGGCGCCCTCGCAGCACTCGGCATAGGTAATATGACACAGGCACAGGCAGTCGCAGACGGCATGGAAAAAACATTCGGTGTTAACCATTGGATCACCGGAGTGGTACTGGTCATATTAGTGGGATTAGTAACTATCGGTGGTATAAAACGCATCGCCCAGGTCGCCATGATTTTTGTACCGTTCATGTGTGGACTCTATATGCTCGGGGCTTTTGTAATAATTATAATGCATGCAACTAAAATTCCTGCTGTTATAGGATTAATTGTTAAGTGTGCATTTACACCAACCGCTGCAACCGGTGGATTTGTCGGTGCAGGCATAATGATGGCAATGCGTTTTGGTATTGCCAGAGGAGTTTTCAGTAACGAAGCCGGCCTGGGAAGCGCACCTATGGCCCATGCAACTGCAATGACCGACCACCCTGCACGCCAGGGCCTGTGGGGCATTTTCGAAGTCTTTTTTGATACTCTCATTATGTGCGCAGCAACAGCCCTGGTTATCCTGCTGACCGGTGCCTGGACAAGCGGTGAAAACGGCGCCAAGCTTACGATGACTGCATTCGGTAATGTATTCGGCTCCAACCTCGGTAATGGACTGGTCACCTTCTGCATGATCTTAACCGCATACGATACAATCCTGGCCTGGTGCTTCTACGGCGAGACCTGTTCTACATTCATATTCGGCCACGGAAAGATTGTTCGTAAGATTTATCGTATTATTTGGCTACCCTTTATTCTGCTCGGGGCGCTTGGCGAACTGAAGGATATATGGAGTATATCCGATACATTAAACGGTCTTATGGCTTTACCGAACCTTATTGCTCTTGTCGCGTTAAGCGGAGTCGTGGTAGCATTGACAAAAGGATTCCTGAAAGGGGAGAAATACAAACCACCGGAAGATTAAGCATGGTTTGTTTCTCGTAAATCTTATTGTTCCGCACCGTGCTACGGTGCGGAACATTTTTATATAACAGCGCACGTCTATTTCTTCGAAAACCTCACAGTCCGCGGATCCAGCTCTTTTCCTGTTTTTTTCACCAGGTCCTGATATAATTCCGGCCTAAAAGCGTGCCGGAATGACAGCAAATTAGTAGTTTTCGGACAAGCACTAAATAAGTAATTCAACTGATATATAAAAGACACCAGAATAGTTACTATTCTTTCTCTATCGAGACATGAATGGCCTTATATCCGGCACTTTCTGCGGCCTTCAGTAATTTAAAAAGCTTTAGCATAACACAATTCTTGTTCGCAATAACCAGCAGAGGTGATTCATCAGGGCACCTCTTGTTTTTCTTTCGAAACTCCTTCATATTTTTCGTGACCGTTTTAAAAATTGAAGTATTTAAAGTGTCTTTCTCAACGCAAAGAAGGATATCCTGCAGATCTTTTCTCAAAAGGACTTTTCCCGTTTTGGGATTTCTCGGAAGAACTTCTGATAAAACAGAATGATTAATCATAATACCTTTTGGGTTATACGGTGTTGTATACCGGAGTACCTCGCGGTAGGGAATCTGAAAAACCGTATCACTACCGCCCACGAGGCGGATATCTTTATCTGTGATGATACAGAAAGTGCTGTCACACAAATCTTTCAGGGCCGGCCGGTAAAGAATAACTCCGGCGTCTCCCTTTTTCTCTCTGATAGTTATCTGTGCGGTTTTAAACTTTGCCGTGCTACATGCCTTAAGTACATTAGAAACGGTGAGTGCTTCCGTATATACTCCGGCAACAACAGAAACCTGAGGTTCATGGCGGGTTGAATCGTTCTGCGCGGTATCTTCCTTTATTCGCAAAGAGTCAAGAAGTGCGGCGAGGTCCGCCTGACCACGCGGGGTTCCGGAAAGAGTGGAAAGAAACAGCCTGTCATATTTTCGCTTCGTAATGACCGGTTCATTATTAACGGATATCATCGTGTCGGTTACCGCAACAATAATACCTGATGCGCCATCCACACCGCCCGGTCTTTTTGAAGCATATTGAATAGCGCAGTTATCAAAAAGTGTGATTGAAAGCAATAATAATACAGCAACAAAACGCTTCATTTTTCTCCCCATTTTATAATAAGTAGTAAATAAAGAATATACCTTCCGTGAGGATGACCTGGAGCAGGATACGATTTACTATTTCTAATTTATTTTTTACCTATGCTCTTCGAACGATCTTTTCGGTTCTGCCGTGTTTAATTTTGCACTCTTTTATCCGATCCGGTTTGCAGAATATTTTGATCAGTACAATGCCGGTAGCAAACCCGCCGATATGTGCCCAGAACGCGACACCTGAGGTGCTCCCCATGGAAAAAAACCCGCCAAGGAACTGGAGAACAAACCAGTAACCCAGCACCAGAAATGCCGGTATGACAATACGGGTAAAGAAGAATCCGAAAAACACCAGCATGTGTACCGGCGCGCGCGGGAATAGAATTGCATAGGCGCCCATTACCCCGCCGATAGCGCCGGACGCGCCGACCATTGGCGCGGCACTTCCAGGATCAGATACCATCTGAAAGGCAACTGCACCCATACCACAAAGCAGATAAAAAACGACAAACCGTATCGAGCCCATGGAATCTTCCACGTTATCTCCAAATACCGCAAGAAACCACATGTTACCGATAAGATGCAGCCAGCCGCCATGCATAAACATGGAGGTAATAATGGTCAGCCAGTTCGGGTCGCTGGAAATGACACAGGCCAATCCTCTACCAAGCGGGATCTGTGTCCCGGGATCAATCCTGCCTAACAGCTCTCCCGAAATAAGGCCGAACTTACAGATTGATTTTGCCAGCGCCGGATTAAAACCCAGTCCCTGTATAAATATCCAGGTTGCAATATTGGCTACTATAATAAGAAAAGTAGCAACCGAGGCATGAAGCGTTGGGTTGTCGTCGCGTATCGGGAACATAGATGTAATATGTAATCAGGGAAATACAGATGCAAATATCTTTATTGGGACGCCCTCTCTCCCGATGTAAAATCAAATAGGTGTCAACTTAAGGTGCGAACGATTGCTATAAGTGTGTTATCACGAGTGCCTTCGAGGGATATTTCCATATTTATGACAGTTATAATGTAGATGGTTCCCTTCGGCTTCGCTCAGGACAGGCTCGCTCACCATGACTTTATTATTCTATATGCTTAAGTTGACGTGCATACGATGTAAAATCGGATTCCTGTCACTCCCCTCTTTTTTCCGGTACTAAAAAATCAACCCGGTTACACTTACGCTCATAAAGAAGGTATTAATAAAATTACCATCATCGATTTCAAACCAGAATCCCGGGCCGACATTAATTGAGAATTGAGGCCGTACCGGGATAATTATACCACCGGCAATCTCCATCCCGAAACCCGGATCCGCCTTATTATTTCTATTCACATTAATCAACAGTTGCGGTGATGCATAGGCAAAGGGAAACACAACCATATTGTTTCCGTAAGCAAATCCGGCCCGTGCTCCCAGATCAAGGCGAAGAGAAGCTTCTCCACTCCACCCCGCTACAATCATATCAACTACCGGCCCGACAAGGAAATAGGGAAGCGGGAAAAAATTTACAACCGGCATTAATGCAAACACATTATATCTATCGTCTCTATTCCCCCGCCCAGTTGTTTCCAACGAGATACCACCACCAACCTGAACACTGCCCCGGTCAGTAAAAAAAGATGCGGAATACACAGCCGAAGCTGCCATAACAACAAAAATAAATGTACGTAAACAGGTCATAATTTCTCCTCCATTCTCAGGATACAGGATCAACTTTTACCAATCCCCTCACCGAATTACCGCAATAGACGGCATCTGCCGAAAGAATATCATCTTTAAAAAGTATTTTCTCTTTGCATTTACCTTCACTCATAAGGCTCTTCCGCAACACACCCGGCAACAGACCGCAGGACACCGGCGGTGTGTACAGCATACCCTCTTTTTCTATGAAGATAGTGCTCCGTGCCCCCTCGGTTATCTGACCTTTTGAATTATAAAACAGCATATCAAAGCAGGCATTACCGCCAATTTTCTCCCTGGCGTATTTAAACCACGGCCGATAGGTTGACTTATGAAAAAGCATAACATCCTGCTCATTAACCGGTTGTGATGAAAACAACAGCTTCTGTGATTGCCGCTGAGAAGAATCAATAACCGTGCTATCCCATTTCAATTCACCGTTTTTGCTGAGCAGGATACGAACCTTGCAGGCGTTTGCACCATCTAATTTATTTTCGATCTGCTTGAGCAGGGTATCAAATGCCTTTGTTGAAAATGGATAACCGAAATATTCTGCCGAGGACTGCATACGTGCCTTATGGTCACCGGCAAAGGTACATTCCTTCTCAAACAGGAGTGTTTCCAGCAGGTCAAATCCGGGGCGCCTGTACTCAAGAAACCTGCACTTATCAGCACATTCCTTCCATTCCATCTCAGCAGAAGAGTCCCAGATGATACCGCTGCCGACACGAAAGCGCCATTGGGAATCCTCTTTACCTTTCTGGAGCGTCCTGATCGGCACATTAAAAGTGGCATCACCGTTCGGCGCCATAAAACCTATTGCGCCGCAATACACCCCGCGGCAGCCGGTTTCCAGTTCATGAATAATCTCCATGGTTCTGATCTTTGGCGCGCCAGTAACAGAGCCACAGGGAAATATGTTTTTAATTATCGTCGAAATACCGGTCCCCGGCCTGAGCTTTCCGGTAATCGTCGAGGTCATCTGATGCACCGTAGGATGGGTTTCCACTTCGAAAAGCTTCTCAGTTATAACGGTTCCCGCCTGACAAATCCTCCCGAGGTCGTTTCGCAGTAGATCGACAATCATGAGATTCTCTGCACGGTTCTTTTCATCCTGCTCAAGGAACGATACCAGTCCCCGGTCCTCTTCCGCGGAATGACCACGCGGAGCAGTGCCTTTCATCGGTTTGGTTGAAATGGATCCGTTACGAATAGTGAAAAACAACTCAGGTGACAATGATGCCACAAACCCATACTCATTTTGCATATATGCACAGTATGGGGTACGTTGCCTTTCGCGGAGCTGCTTGAATAATGCAAAAGGAGGCAGAGAGGATTTCACACTGACATCATAGGTAAAATTGACCTGATAGGTCTCACCGTTTTTTATCGCCTGTCTAATGGCATGTATCTTTTCATGAAAAAGTTGTTCCTCAATAAGATGCGTAACGGTTAACTGTTCCTGAAGATATTCTTCACCGCTATCATCGGGTGGTCCGTCCGGGATGTCACGATTCCATTTACCAGTCGCGTGGTTGAATATCAACGGCTCTTCAAACACCCCGAACCAGCCCAGAGGCAGCTCTTCAGGTTTTTTATCTGTATAGCAGGAAAAACGATTTTCCAACGCATAAGCAGCTTCATAGGAGAGATACCCTGAAATCCAGTATTCCCGGGAGTATTTATCCAATTCAGAAAGCAGGTTTTCTATGTCATTATACTCATGGGCGGTTAGGATTTTTACCGGACTGTAGAAAAGATAGGAGTAGTTATTATTCTTGACACTTCGGGCGTTATCAAGGAGGATACAATTTTTTTCAGCTGCAATTATATCTGAAATGGAATTTAGGTTTAACGGGTAGTAATTCATAATAAATTAAACCTGTTGAATATTTTGGGACGGCAAAAGCCGAGAGGTACCCCCTATGGAGTTGTGTTGCCAAGTATGAAGGGTCTTACTCAGGGGGCCCATGAGGCATTTTCTCCAACGCCCCAATATTTCCTCATCCTGTCATACCCGCGAAGGAGGGTATCCAGTATTTTTAATTGTTTAAAAATAAACTATAACCAACAGTCTGTGCTATCAATCGGATTAATCGGGTAATGAAACCAAAACAAAAGAATATCCC
>CBDVBE010000189.1:0-11781 GCA_965372145.1 uncultured bacterium
TTCCTGCTTATTCTGAATGTTATACTTCTTATCACCGGTTGCTTCATGGATGTATTTTCTGCAATTATGGTTCTCGTACCGCTGTTAATTCCGCTCGGTGAAGCCTATGGTATCCATCCGGTACACCTGGGTATTATATTTCTGGCAAACCTTGAAGTCGGCTACCTGACGCCACCGGTTGGTATCAATCTCTTTCTTGCATCATACCGCTTTAATGAGCCCCTGGTGGCAATATATAAATATGTTATTCCCTTCTTCATAGTGATGCTTGCATCGGTTTTAATGATTACTTATCTTCCCTGGGTAACGACTGTTCTATTAGGTATTATCAAGTTTTGATAAGTACCAATCCATTAAATACATGATAACCGATAGCGAGAAATTTGTAAAAGATAACAAAGCACTAAATTACTAAATTACCTCCGTCCCTGTTATTGTTATGTAAAAAGCGAAGCGGAATAATTTTCAGTGTGCAAACTGTTGTTATAAATTTATTTTATTTCGGTCGGCCAATGAATCTTCAATAAATCGTGGATCTCTGGCACAGTGGAATAAGCCAAATACAACAATTTTTTCATCCTCAATCCGGAAATATATTGCATAGGGGAATCGCTTTAATAATTGGCGTCTGAAATCATTGTACACATTGCGGAACAATAAAGGATTTCGAGGAATTTCTCTTGCTTTTGCGTAGAAAAGCCGTAAAAACTCTTCGCCCAATCCTTTAGCTTTTTCTTCATACCAAATATAGCCTGCAATCGCATCTTCTTCAACTTCAGGCCTGAAAGCAAGATGATAAGTCATTTTCTTTTCTCTATATTTACGATCAATTCTTCTAATGTAAGGAGATTACCAGGGGATTTCTTATGAGCTTGAAGCCGTCGGTCCAATTCTTTTCTATGGCTATCTGGAATAGGAATACCTGATTCATCAGTAGCGATATCATCCCACAAATCCTCAACGAAAAGGATCTTTTCCGGCTTACTTAATTCTGCGATTTGAGGTATATCTATTGGTCGCATAATATTGACCTCCTATTCTAAGTAATTTTGATGTAAAAATACATTCAATCACACGTGATTTGTAAATTTGATGTAAAATCCTAAAGTTCTTGCTTTATTATAACGTTACGGTTGAGTTTCGGTACGTTTCCGTGATATGCTAACCCTTGAACTCCAACCGGTTTGTTAGAATATTCCTGCAGGTACCTCAGTTCTTATTTGTAATTCACCTATTAATATACTCGATTGAAATAATATTTCTGTAAATAAGTGCATGTATTTATAAAGTGGTAGAATGAGACTGAGAAAGGAGCGCTAATTTATTAACCTGGGTATTCACTTGATTGGTGTACCCGCAATATATAGTTTTCCACTAAATGGAAGACTATCCTAAAACCTTGACTGATTTAGAAAAAAGATTCAATTCAGAGGATGCTTGTCGAGCTTACCTGTATAAGTTACGGTGGCCATATGGATTCTCTTGTCCACGGTGCGGGCACTCTGATTTCTGGAAAATGGATACAGGGCACTACTGGTGCAAAGCATGTTCTTATAAAGCATCGGTAATTGCTGGAACAATTTTTGAAGGTACCCATAAGCCTTTGACTTTATGGTTTAAAGTTATCTGGCTTGTTACCAGCCAGAAATATGGGGCAAGTGCCAAGGGATTGCAACGAATGCTTGGTATAGGGAGCTATCGCACTGTGTGGCTTTGGTTGCATAAACTTCGCCGTGCAATGGTACGCCCTGGTCGAGAGAGACTTTCCGGGATTGTTGAAGTTGACGAAACTTTTATTGGAGGTGAAAAGCATACAGGTAAACGAGGGCGTGGTGCTGATGGTAAAGCGTTAGTTTTTGTAGCGATTGAAAAAAGAGAAAAGGTGTTGGGAAGGCTTAGACTTGCAAGAATCAATAACGCTTCTGCCCAGAGCCTTGAAAAGGCGATTAAAGATAACATAGAGGATGGGAGTATTATTATAACTGATGCATGGAAAGGATATGGTCGGTTGAAACAAATTGGATACAAACATACCATTGTCGGAAAGGAATCAGTTATAGGTGAAAACCTTTTACCTGGATGCAATCTTGTTGCCAGCCTTTTAAAACGTTGGTTGAACGGGACTCTTCAGGGAGCAGTTGCCCATACCCATCTTGAATATTATTTAGATGAGTATACATTTCGCTTTAACCGTCGTACTTCAAGAAGTCGGGGAAAATTGTTTTACCGGCTACTTGAAAATGCTATGGTAATAAAAGCTTCAACATACAATCAGGTTAAAAAAGGTATCCGTGGTAGAAAACCAGCTATATACAACTTGTAGTGGTTACACCACTAAGGTGAATACCCAGATTTATTAATTTGCCTCCGGGGTGTTATTGTATTTCCCACGTTATTAATGCAACTTTTCTTCTATATTCACGAGGTTTGTTGTCGAACCCTCCCCAAAAAATGATAACCTCTGCAATGATTACTCATGACTTTTCTCCTTATTTACAAACCCTTAATGTTCTCTATTTTATCCTTCACTTAAGTGATAAGTATAGCGAGATGTTCTATATGGAGTGTTAAAGCCAAAAGTATCCTTCCCTTGATACACACAGCCAAATGCAATGCCTTGAAGGATTTCGTTAAGCCTTTTGGCATGGCTATCAATCCAGTTCCGTGTACAATTACCGACTAACAAAATGGGTTTTTCTATGCATTTATACTCTGATAGCGATTTTTCATTTGTAGCGAATGAGGGTAAAAGCTTCAAATTTCTCTTAATTTGATAGACTTTGTCATAGTATTGAATCAGGTTTTCAGAATGTTGTCTTATAAATGTATGATATTTTGTAAGCTGTTGGTCTATTGTCTCTGTCTCCTGATTCTGGTCCTCATATGGGTAAAGTCTTGAATCATCAATTGTCTTTAATTCGACAAAAGCAATGTGTTTCTTTTTGAGATCAACCCACACGAGATCAATGCGACTTCTGTTATATGCAAATTCTGTGTCTATAAAAAATCCATCAAAATTTTTCTTGCCATTGTTTGTAATAACATATTTTCCCTGTACCCCTTTTTCTGAATTATTCTGATAGAACTTACTGATCCGTTTCTTTATATTAATCAATACGTCTTGCGTAAAATTATTTATAGATATTGGACTCACTTCTTCCAACGAGATATTATTCTCACTAAATTCAAATGATACATAATCTTTTTTTCTTTGCAATGGTACATATTCAAAGTGTATGAGTGCTTTGTATTTCCCCTTCCACTCTAACTTCATAAGAGACCCGCCGTTATAATACACATTGAGAGAGTTATCTTTTCTTATATCGACGTACAATTCTTTATCCTCGATTAAATTAGTCCACCAGAGAGGTTGATCATTTTCTAACTTTTTGAATAAATCATGATTAACTTTTAGTTTCGTTTCCATTACGATCACTCCACATAAGGTTATGCTACATTATTTACAACTACTGTACGCCCAACGCTGAGTTCAGCTGTTTATCTGCTGCAATGGTTTGTTATGGTCTTTTTGTAAACCTGGATTAAAATCCAGGCCACACTTTTTATTTCTATTTAAGTCACACAGATCCAGGGCACTTGCGCCAGATTTTTGGCGTCCTGTGAAGTGTGATGTTAAATGGTTTTAATTGTTATGAACATGAATCCAATCTTTTACAAAGCGAATATATTCTGGAACTGGCATCATTTCTAAATCTTTGCTTTTATAGCCTTCGGCTTCTCTTTTTTGGTAAAAATCTGCCATAAACGAGTTAAACGCTTCCCAAATTTTTGTCCCGCTATCGGCATGTTGAACATCATTTTCAATAAACCAGTTCCTTACTTGGCGGACTATTTCTTCGGGTTCATTATGATGAGTTTTTATGTCCGAACCTGACATATCAGAAAGGGCTTTTTGGTATCGATATCTTTCTTTTTCGAGTATAAGACACTTTTTCCAATTCGCATTACCGCCCTTATATGTTCTGCAGCCAATATCAACACCAAGTTCAAATGGCATATTCATCCTATAATATTCTTTTTCCTTGGCAGATTGGATTCTTGATAGATCGTGGATGCTTATTCGTGAGTTTTCGATTAATTCACTAATTTTCTGAAACCTTGCTTCTCCAGAATCTGTCCTTTCAGATGCGATTCTTGGATTATAGCCTAAATAAAGCACTGTGAATAAAAGAGGGCGCAATAATGATATATAATCGTTATCAAATGGGCAGTTTATGAAAACATTTTTTGAATAATCGTCATTCATTACATTTGGCTTTATTTTTTGGACTTCTTCCAATCTTGAATTGTACCGTCTTTTTTATGCACAATTACGTCATGTCCCTTTTCTCGCAATTTTTCACTATTTTTTATAGCGACATCTTTTTTCTTATAGATTTTGCTTGCTCTTGAAGCATCTTCTTTTTTTATTGCCCACCCATCTTTTCTTGAAATAATATGAGCTCTTTTGGATGGGCTTCTACCAGCTTTTTTTGGCATTCTAAAAATCCTCTGTAATTTTTTTTATTTTAATTCGTCCAGCAGGCCACCTAAAATGTTATTTACAGCAGCTTTCCAGATTTACGTAATATTTGTCAGATACAGATAACAAACAATAAATTAGATCCTATTTACTTTTCTTGTTTTGAGGTGGTTGTTGCTGCTTGATTATTCTTGCTTCTGATTTAAGAGCATCACTAATGCTATCCTTCTGAGTAATTTGAACTTTCACACCTCCACGCACAGGATCTGCCCCACCAGGCAAATGCTCTTTCAATCTTTCTTCAACCCGCCCACGTTTAGCTACGCCTGTATAGATGTTTTTCCCGCGACTATTTTCGATTTTGTATACAACCGGCTTGTTTTTTGACAATGATTCAATGCCTTCTTTATTAAAATTTCCACTCTTACGATTACCCATATTGACACCTCCTTTGGCGTGATTAATTTCCATTTAACACTTGAACTCAACCGCAAAAACCGTAGGTTTTTGACGGTTGAAACGAATTGTTAGATGTTTGAATTAATAAAATTGTTAATTTTCACTCTTGTTAAGATAATTTAGAGTTATTTAGATAATCTATTTTTTTCATTTGGTGATACAAGTGTGCCTAGGAGAGCACCAAAATTTATTTTTATTAAATCTAGAAAAACACCATTTTATAGCAATGCCCAGCATATTGTTAGAAATATAAGTAGCATGCTTGCTAAAACTAGTTTTGGATTTGTCATCAATCCCACTTTTTCTAGAACAGGAAAAAAACTGTAATCCCAGCAGTTTCTTGTTCTACCTACTAATTTTTTGCCATTTTCTGTTTTTTCATGTTTTTCATCAACTGCAATCATTTCTTTTATTATTAAAAATCTCATAATGAAAACAATTAATAAAAGGATTGCACAAGTGATAATAAGAGTAATGTAGCAATTTGTATCCATTTTTTCTCCTTTTTTATTTTTTTAATCCCAACGCTGAGTTCAGCTGTTTATCTGCTGCAATGGTTTGTTATGGTCTTTTTGTAAACCTGGATTAAAATCCAGGCCACACTTTTTATTTCTATTTAAGTCACACAGATCCAGGGCACTTGCGTCCCTGGATACGTCTCTGTAGCTAATATCTGAGCGCTTGAAGGAATTCTGTGTCCATATTATATTTCTTAAGTAAAATTATTAATACATGACTTTCGGCCTTTAATAAAGTATTTGACTTTATTTAAGACACTATTTCCATATTGGCCCAAGTTTTGTAATAAAATATAAAAAAATATCATTTCTAGGGAGAAAAAATGTATTTTTCACATAATTGCTGTTTTATCGTGATTATTAATCATAGATGTCTTAAGTAAAGTCAAATAAAATCTTTATGGCCGAAAGTCATGTAATAGATTTATAAAGTTCCTGAAAAGACTTTTCAATAGTTCTTTTTGCTTTCCGGTATTCATTCATATACTCTTCTAATTGAATGTTTGCTTTGCATCCCCGGCAAATGATTAAACTGCGAATACGAACTTGCCGTAAGAATATTTTGTTGTAAGAACCCACATCTCGGGCAATCAGCTTCTATTAAAATTTTGTCGAGATTAATCATTTGTAGATACCGAACACAATAATCACTTGCTTTTCCCAAAAGCGAAGCGGCGGGAAAAAGTCTGGTGCTTTGTTATAGGTTTATCTTCAGTTCTTTGTTGTATTGATTCATTGGTCCTTTACTTTTTATCTTCCGTTGCTGCCCATACAAGGGCGATTACCCATCCCACGAATGTCCACCCAAGGAATAAATTAAGTAAGAAAATTGCAGTTGTATTATCCTTTTTTTTTGAATTAGCAACAAAGGTTGGAATGAAATATATTGCAAGTGCAATCAATACAATAAATAGAGAAATTATACCTTCCATTCGTTCCTCCTGATTTTATTTTTTCCTATAACCATTGATTGAACTGAATTTTTTTCAGCTATCTCCTAGTAAAAATCAACCGGAGATATTAAAGCATTTAATACATATATAATATATTCCTAGCCCCATGTAAATGATGGATAACTAAATCAGCAACCCCTGACGATGCAAAAAGAATGAATGAGAAGTCTTATGTGTACCGGATAAAAGAGTATATCTACTTTCATAAGAAAAGACACCCGATTGAAATGTCGGAGAGGGAAGTTGAGGAGTATCTGAGCTGGCTTGCAACGGTAAGGCATGTGTCGGCAAGTAGTCAGAATCAGGCATTTTGTGCCCTTCTGTTCTTATACCGGTATGGGACTCTGGGGGCGGAGACAAAAAATTAAACAACCTCATTCATCAACCGTTACTAATCTTACATGCTTTTCATCTTCTGTAAATCTGATATACCTAACTGATTCAGGCAGGACTTCAGGAAACATATCAGCCCATTCAATAAAAACCACAGCCTCATCGTTAGAAATATATTCTTCGTATCCGATCTCGATAAGCTCATCAGCAGTATTTAAACGATAGAAATCAAAATGATGTACAGGAAAGGAATCGGTCCGGTAGGTATTGACTAGGGTAAAACTTGGACTGCACACACGAGCATCAGGCGCAAGAGCAGCTATAAAGCCGCGCACAAATTCTGTTTTCCCGCTCCCCAGACTTCCGATAAGACCATACACTGTTCCCCCGGCCGTTTCGTGTGCGAGTTGCGCTGCTATTTCATGCGTTTCAAGAGGACTGCTGCTTGTGTATTGCATAAAAATTGCTATAAGTCAATCTGTTTCGGTTTTAAAACTGCCAGCGGCACAATTATCTCTTCCATTGAAATACCGCCACGCTGAAAGGTATTCTGATACTGTTCATTGTAATTCTGATACGTATCATGGCCGATAAAATAATAGTTTTCCTTGAGAATGGTATAACTGGTATCAGGCGTTTCCTGGGGTAAGCTAAACCTTACCGGTTCATGCATATAGAATGCGTATCGTTCATCACAGGTAATCTTCTCGCCACACCGGTAACGCAGGCTCTCCATTATGCAATCGCTTCCGTAGTATTCGGTCCCGCGGGTACATAAAATACTACCGCTGCTGGTGGTAAAGAGAACCGTGCAATCCCTTTCAGCCATCATCCTCAGTATTTCAAACAATTTCGACCGTTCAAACCAGGAATAGGTAAGTTTTCTAAATGAATTATCATCGGAGGCAATATCCTGAAGGACTTTGGAGGTTGTTTGATTCCGAATAAACTCTTCAACAAAATCAACCACGAGAGTAACCATTTTTTTACGTTTACACGAATTAAAGTTATCAATTATCTCCTGGGCATCATGCTCGTCCACCAGCCGGTGATACTCAAATTCCTTGCCAAAATCAAAACCGGAGCGTTTCAGTTTCTCTTGCAGGAGGACGCCTTCTTTTCTGTTTCTGTCAGCAGCGTTTGATACTATGTCAGACCATATCTTTGGATGCTTCTTACGTATCTCATTCGGATACAGACCCGAGAGGAGAGAATTACGTGCAAATTCTGCGGTACTTGGCAGAATTGAAAAGTAGGTATGGTTCTCGATAAAAAAGTGTTTTTTCAGCAATTGCTGCAACATCAGAAACTGATCCATACGCATCGAATCAACAATGATAAGGCATACATGTTCATCAGCTTTTAATAAAGGAATAAGGTAGGTATCCAACACCTGTGGTGAGAAAAGCGGCGGTTTTCCTTCACCCTGCATCCATTGCATATAATGGGCAATAATATATTCAGAAAAAGAGGCGTTTGCGTCGGATTTTTGGCCGATATGCGCCTGACGAATCCCTTCATCTGTTGTGTTTGCAAGTTCAATATCCCATTTTGCGAGGTTCTGGTACAGAGCAATCCATTCCTGGGCATTCATTTGGTCCAGTAGTACTTCACGGTTTTTGGAATAATTGCGGACAAAATCCTGCTTTAGTTTTGTTGACATCAATTCTTTTGAATGGAGCAGGCGTTTGCATACTAACAATATCTGGCTGGGATTGACCGGTTTTGTCAGATACCCGTCAATATTGCGGCCTAACGCTTCCTCCATCAACTGCTCTTCTTCACTTTTAGTAACCATCACAACAGGAAGATCCGGAAGCATCTCTTTTATCTCTGCAAGTGTTGCCAGTCCTCCTTTTCCGGGCATCTGCTCGTCAAGCAACACAATATCAAATTCATTCGGCTTCTCGGTAATCAGATGGATCGCATCATCACCGTTGAACACGGGAGTAACACTATACCCACGGGTTTCCAGAAACATGATATGAGATCGTAAAAACTCAATCTCGTCATCGACCCACAATACTTTCTTACGTGACATTGCCATGAAAAAACTCCCTTATATCAATGAACAGATGTACCGGCCGGATTCGTAACGGGTAAATCGATACAAAAAGCCGTACCGCTTCCCTTTTGTGACCATGAAACATAAATATGGCCATTATGATAATCCTCAACTATTCTTTTTGCAAGTGTCAAACCAAGCCCCCACCCGCGTGTTTTTGTGGTATATCCCGGAGAGAAAACATTCTTATGGTCATCCCATGAAATACCTCTTCCATTATCACTATGATGAATCCTGACTAACGCCTCACGTTCCAGATATTCGGTTTTGATTTCAATCAATCCCTCATCCCGCTGAATTGCATCAACTGAATTTTTGAAGAGATTTTCAAGAACCCATTCAATCAGATCCCTGTTTAAGGGAACTTTCGGCATGTCAACAGGATAGCTTTTAATCTCGATCCGCTTTCCGAGCATGGGAAGCCTGGTGCGAAAATATTTAACATTTTCTTCTATTATGTCATTTATATCACTATTCCGTAGTGCCGGTTTTGAACCAATCTGCCCGAAACGGCTCGCTATTTTTTTCAGGCGGGTAAGGTCCTTATGCATATCATCGCAAATACCCTGTACCTGATCAATAAACATATCCGGATTGACTTCCGCATCAGCCTCTTTCACTGTTCGCATATACTCCACCCACCCCATCAAAGATGAAATCGGTGTACCGAGTTGATGCGCAGTCTCTTTTGCCAGACCGACCCACAGGTTACTCCGTTCGGTAATCATGATGTTGTGCAGTGCAAAATAGACAAATGCAGAAAAAAGGATAATAAAAACACCTTCAAAGAACGGCAGCCATGCCAACCCGCTTAACAGCGTACTGCTTCCATACACCAGATACCCCATAACCGTTGTTCGGTCTCTTCCATACACATTTTTCGGGGCGAATTTCTTTTTAAATTTCCGTATCCTTTTTTTCAGAAGTTCATGAGTCTCAAAACTCGTATCATCTTGATCAATCTCTTTACGGTTGAAAAACGGGCCGTAAAAAATATTCTTCCAGATGACCGGTTTCCAGTCAGTGGTGGTAATAATAATGGGGATATCAAAACTTTCGATTACTTCTTCAAGAACGACCTTCTCACTTGCTTCGCCCATTTTGTCAAACAGGGCTGCGCTGATAAGCTTGGCATACATTCTGGTAGAATAATCAGCATCTTCCCGGAGGCGGCCGATGATATAGTTTGTATACACGGCATGCCACATCAGGCCAACGATGCAGACACTCAGGAAAAAATACCGCACCATAAAAGGCCTGAGCCGAACAGAAAACAAATAGTACCGCGGAATATTGAGAAAACGCTTCAACGTTTTCTTCATTCGGGACAAATCTCCTTTATACCGTGCATATATGGCTGTAATACTTCGGGAACCTTAACTTTTCCATCATGAGTCTGATTGGTCTCGATCAGTGCCACAAGTATACGGGCGGTTGCCAGAGCGGACCCATTCAGTGTGTGAACATAACGGAGTTTGCCTCCCGAAGCCGGTCTATATCGAATATTCATGCGCCGAGCCTGAAAATCTTCAAAATTACTACACGAGGATACCTCCAGATACTTCTGTTCTCCCGGCGCCCATACTTCCAGGTCATAACATTTTGCTGCTGCAAAAGAGAGATCTGCATCACATAATGAAAGTACACGATACTTTAATCCGAGTGCCTTGATTATATTCTCTGCATTTTCACGCAGCCGCTCTAATTCATCATATGATTCTTCCGGAACAACAAACTTAACCAGTTCCACTTTATTAAACTGATGAACCCGTAGAAAACCCTTGGTATCTTTACCATAGGACCCGGCTTCTCTCCGGAAACAGGCACTGTAGGCGCAATATTTTACCGGGAGTTGATCTTCTGACAGTATCTCATCACGATGCAGATTGGTCACGGGTACTTCTGCAGTCGGAATAGCATATAACCTGTCTTCCTCAACATAGTACATCTGATCCTGAGATTTCGGCAGTTGTCCGGTACCAAAAGCACACTCGGCATTTACCAGGAAAGGTGGAGATATTTCTCTATACCCGCTTTTAATATGGATATCGAGCATAAAATTTATCAGGGCCCGGTCAAGTAAAGCACCGTACCCTTTATATACAGGAAATCCTGCACCGGAAATCTTCGATCCACGGGGAAAATCAAAGAGATCAAGTGCTGTTCCCAACTGTACATGATCGGCAGGCTGAAATTTAAAAGTAGTTTCACTTCCCCATTCAGTAAGAAGTTGATTATCCTGCTCCCCCTCACCATGAGTAACACTTTCGTGAGGTATATTAGGCACCTGGGCCATGAGCACTGCTATTTGCTCTTCAAGATCACGGATAGAGGCGTCATACTCCTTAACCTGCTCGGAAACTGCTTTCATCCCGGTAATTACTGATGAAGCATCCTTTTTCTCTTTTTTCAATTCACTGATCTTCTTTGAAGCAATATTACGCTCATTTTTTAATGTTTCTACATGTTTAATAGCGTTACGGCGCTCTTCATCCAGGACAAGAATCTTATCAATATCAGCAGTATCCTTCTTGTTAATACATGCCTGTTTTACCAGGTCAGGATTCTCACGGATAATCTGAATATCCAACATAAAAAGTACAACCCCTTAGAGTATTTTAAATCCACTTACAATGAGAGGTAATTGCAAAAGTCGTATCTTCATCCCCTCCCAACCTCCTAGGGGGAGCAATTTTGACTATTTTTAATAGTAGTACGACTTATGCAATTATCTCAATGAAATAATTCTTTATAAATAGTCTACATTAATGTATCAATAACGTCCATTTTGATTATAAAATATATATTGTGCGATTCGCCTTTTTAGCACGATTGGAGAGGTGGCGTTATGAGACTTTTGCAATTACCTCACATGAAAAAGAATTATTGCAATGGAAGGATTATTTTAGGGTCTTTAACAGAGAAAAACAATAATTATTTAAAAATTTAAAATCAATAGTATTAATTTCT
>CBDVBE010000190.1:0-11769 GCA_965372145.1 uncultured bacterium
AAAAAAGCCATTCGTGCTGAGCTTGTCGAAGTATGAACGGCTTTTGAGACAGACTCGACAGCCCCCATTAAATATCTATCCGTTTTAGTTTATACTCTTATACCCTTTAAAACTCACCTTAAAAAAGACCTTATACATCACCGGCACAAACAGCAGCGTAATAATAGTGCCGAAAATCAACCCGGAAATAATTGAGATTGCCATGGGCGGCCACATGCCTCCGCCGCCAAACCAGAGTGGAAGAAGGCCGAGAGAGGTGGTGGCAGTGGTAAGCAATATTGGCCTGAACCGTTGCTGTGCAGCCATAATTATCGCTTCCTGTGGTTTCCTTCCGAATTCCTCCAGTTCAATTTTTATCCGGTCAAGTAGAACAATACCATTATTAACAATAATTCCTGAAAGGGAAACAACACCCAATAGCGTTAAAAACCCAAAGTAAGACTGGGCTGCCAGAAGTCCTATTACAACGCCGATTAGTCCAAGGGGTATTGTTAATAGAACAATGATTGTTTTTCTTACGGAATTGAATTGTGCTATGAGTAAAAGAAGAATGATAAATATTGAAAGAGGAAAGTTTCTGACAACAGCATCCATAGCATCTGCCATTTCTTCATCTTCACCACCCAGCTTATATGCATATTCTGGTTATAGTTTATATATTAGTTATTTGTTTTCTTTCTTATCAGGCGTTTGACCTTGTACCATACTAAGTGAAAGCCGGTTTCTAAAGTCTTCATTTTCCTTAGCACTTCTGAAAAAGTCAAACTGTCCGGCCGCTCTCTGCACCTGCATAAGTTTAAGCAGATAATCAAAGAGTACATCTGTGGCCGCTTCTTCAGCTATCTGTGCCTGTGTTTGTGCATCGATAAGTATAACGATTGAAACCGCGCCCTGTGCATAGGCATCTCTGACCATTTTCAGGCTTTTCTCAGCAGCATCAGCCGCTTTCATCGCCTGTTGTATACTGGCAAATGATGCCCCTGCTACATGAAGATGCGCCCGGATCCGCTGTTCAATGCCCTCTGCTGCTGCTTTGCGCTCGAGCTCCTTCCGGGACATTGCCTCAACATGCCCTTTGCGTTTTGCAAAGATTTCGGCACCGGGAATATTGCCGGATCATCACCCATCAGAACGCGCTGAATATTTACCCCTATTCTACGGGTAATACGGGTGCAGGGATCCGGGTTAAGCGAAACCAGAATGCCTTTTTCAACATCCGTTTCTCCAACAAATGAAAAACTCGGGGTGTTGCGCCTATGTAGTCCGCTCACGAGTCTGTCAAATTCCTGTTGTGTAAGGTGGGATAATGGGGCTACATACACCGCATCAATTAATTCCGGACTTGCTGCAAGATATTAAAAGCGGTTCTTCAAAATGGATTAATAAACAGCAATTTATAAGAGGAAAGTTTCGATGGCAAGAGGGATATGGAGCATTTTCATATTCTCATTCACAGATTGATACCGTTGTAAAATATATACAAAATCAGGAAGAGCATCACCGGACGAAGTCTTTCAGAGAAGAGTATTTGGATTTTTTAAAGCGATTTAATGTATCCCATGATGAAAGGTATATTCTGAAAGATATAAAATAAACATTTCGTCCCCTAACGGGACTGTCGGCTGTTTGGGGTATTGTATTGCTATAAATATTTTGTCCCTAACGGGACAGTAAAAGATTTGAATAAAGACCAAAATATATACAAGATACCAATAGCGAGGAAAACGGAACATGATACATAACAATAAAAATGCTATAGAAATTTGGGTGATGTGTTTACGAGGGACAACAATGTTTTGCAATTAAACATATTTTTATTAAGCCTGCTTCAGTGGCCCCCAAATCCCACAGATTTTAGGCGGTATGATTTAGGTCTACTATGAAGGAGAATAGTATGTTGTTAGACACTCTCACATTCGGCACATTCAAGGAAACCGCCCCAAACATCATGGAGATTATCATCCATGAAGATGAGACGATGGACGAGGAGAAGATTGCGTTAATTGAAAAAGGGGTGCTGGAGAAATACACGCAGCCATACTGCCTGCTGGTGAATAGGGTGCATACCTACCATCACACACCTGGATCGATGGAACGTGTTGCTCAAATGAAAAATTGTATAGCAATTGCTATAGTGGTCCACAATGTAACTGGTGAAACTTTTGCAAAAATGCACCAGCATTTTCAGGATAATATTCAGATTTTCAGGGAATGGGAAAAGGCTGAGGAATGGCTGAAAGAGAGACTTAAAGAGGAGCAATTATAGCGGCGTGGATTTAGATTCTTAATTGTGACCTTCCCTGACCTGAACTCCGGATTTTATTATTATTTCTCACCAGCCAAAGCTTCTGCAATATTAAGAATATGATCTTTCATTCTTCTATACGCATTAATCATATCAGTATAGATCATACCCAGAAGAGGATCCATTTTTGATTCCGTTATTCTTGTAAGATGGTTGCTTCGAAAATCCCGGAACTTATGGGTAATGGCCTGTGACTGAGGATGTGCCTTTGCAATAATTTCCGGGTGGCGCTCCAGGTTGGCTCCATTGACCAGATTGAAATAGGAGGTAACCATATCATGAAGTTGTAATATTTCTGATTGAGCCTCTGATGATAAATTCTGGCCGGCATTTTTCAGCCTCAGATATAATTTAAGGATGCCGGTGATGTCATCACTCACTGATTCATATTCATCTGCCATGCGTATCTGCTCACGGCCCTCTTCAATAACAGTATGTGATACATTATTCGCCAGCACATCAGTAAGAAAGATTGATACCTCTTTCTGGACGATATCAAGGACCTCCTCGCGGTGAAAAATCTTTTTAACAAGATCGTCCTCATCTATATCTTCTTTATCGAAGATATCTCTCAGATATCCGAGCATCTCTTTAACATTATTACCCATATGCAGGATTTCGTTACGTGACTGTTCAATGACCATCATTGGTGTACTGAGCATGCGTATGTCAAGACGCGTGAGACGGGGAGGTTCTTTAAACGGTTTGTCTGAGACGACTTTCTCAAGAAACTTTGCTAATAACGGTACAAAGGGAAGGAATATTAAAGTGTTTGTAATATTAAATCCAGTGTGTGCAGCGGCGATTCCGGCCTGTATATAGGGATATACTTCTGCACCGTTTATCATGGTTACCGTGTTGGGATCGACTCCAATAATTTTTCTAATAAGTACCAGGTAGAAAGGAAAAACAAGAATTATCCAGGTAACTCCGATAATATTGAAAATCGCGTGGGCATACGCTGCCCTTCTGGCATTGGTTCCCGTGCCTAACGAGGCGAGGAAAGCGGTTATTGTAGTACCGATGTTTTCTCCGAGTACCAGTGCGGCCGCTGTTTCAAATTGAATAGCACCGGTATAGGCAAGACCCATGGTGATACCGAGAGTTGCAGAGGATGATTGTACTATCATGGTAAGGACGCAGCCTGCAAGGGCACATTTTATAATCCCGAAATAATTATCTGCTGAGAAAGCGTGGAACCATGCTTCAAATCCCTCCATGGAACGAATTGGTTTGAAGCCGTTTTTCATGAGTTCAAGCCCGAAGAAGATCATGCCTATTCCCATGAATGCCATGGCGATATACTGTATTTTTTCATCCTTTGAGAAAAGGTAGAAGAGAGCCGCTATACCCAGGATTGGCAGGCCGTATTTGCCGATTGCAAGAACCAGTATCCAGCCGGTGATTGTTGTGCCGATATTCGCACCAATGATAACGCCGATTGCCTGCTGCAGAGTCATAAGGCTGCTGTTGACAAAACCGACCACCATGACCGTAGTCACCGAGCTTGACTGAAGAATTGAGGTGACCAACAGGCCTATACCGGTCGCAAAAATACGGTTGTTGGTAACCGCACCGATAAGTTTACGTAGCCTGTTTCCGGCAATGGCCTGCAGCCCATCGGACATGTTTTTCATTCCCAGAAGGAATATGCCCAGTCCACCGATGACTTGAAAAGCCATTTTCAGGAAAAGATGATCATCCATACAGTTCCTTAAATTGTTAAATCAAATTTACAATATAATTGTGCCGTAGTGATTTTGAATATAAAAAATAATTACCTTACAGGCCTTTCGGATTAATTAATCTTAATATAAAAAACATAAGGTGTTTATTTCATCAAAACCATCTTTTACTGCATCTGTTGGTTCTTGTATTAACCTCCGACCAACCTTGGAACCCGGAACCCTGAACAATGCAAATTGCAAATTGTAAAATGCAAAATGCAAAATGCAAAACACAAAACACGAACCTCTGAACCCCTGAACCTGGAACCTTTTTTAATCAATTTCTTTGTGTTAAGCTTTTTTACAGCTTATATTTCTTTATTGGATACAAAAGTGTGGTTTGAAGAATTGTATTGTTTTTATACTTATTACAGTCCCTGGATATTAATTGTTTTAACAGAATAAATTGGCTTATTTGAGTTAATTTTTTTGTTTGATACTTTTAGGAAAGATATTTTTCTGATATTCATAGAGTTATCCTAAAGGATAATATTGAATCTCTTTTAAGAGAGACAATTCGTGCTAATAATTAAAATTATAAACACTCATTGTAGAAGTGGAAGGCTTTGTAAACAAAACCTTCCACTTAACTCACTATATGAAGGGGGTAGTAACATGATATCTAAAATTCTGCTATTACTACTGTTATCTATTTCATTTATTTCCGCTCAGACCGATCGCGAAAAAGTAGCAGTCCTGCCAATCCATTCAGAAACATTCAGATCCAAATCAGCTGAATTGACTGAAAGAATTCTTGATGAACTTTTTAAAATGGATCTTTTCATTGTGCGCGAGCAGTCCGATGTAATTGATGTAGTGGCTCAGCAGGGACTGCAGGACGGCTGCACTGAGAAGATATGTGCTGTTTCCGTAGGTGAGGCTCTCAGGGTACAAAAGGTCATTTTCGGCACGGTTAGACAGAAGGGTGGGGAGTTCAAAATTAAACTTGAAATGGTTGATGTCCAAACCGGCAATATTGTAAGAAAAAGCACTCACAATGTTCAGGGGGGATATAAGGATCTTGTATCCCATGGTATCATGAAGGCAACAAGAGCGCTTATCGGATCGGTGTTTGATCAGAGTGACGGCATTGAGAGCAGTAAAGGCCCGTCTACCAGTAAAAGAGCGGTCCGTCTTGTCAGCGGGATGGTTTGTGCAGCAACTGCAGTGGGCTTTGGCGGTGCATCTGCTTATCACTGGAAGGCAGAGAACACCCGTACCGCGGCAATCTTTACAGGCTGCTCCGGAGTGTTTCTCACAACGTCAATAATTCTGTTCGTAATCAAACCGAAGAATAAGGGCGGCAGTACCGTTGCTCTCAGTGCCGGTTTCAGGCCGGGTGAATACCATATCAGAATTTCCTGCGTTTCTTTACCGAAAATCCGTTAAAAAAAGCTTTGAAAAAACATCAGACCTGGATGTAAACCCGTCCGTCAAATTAAGTTTAGAAAATAAAAAAGTCATGGTGAGCGGAGTCGAACCATACACCTTGACCACAGCCTTTACACCTAGACCGCTTTTAGCCAATTTCATTGTGTTAAGCTTTTTTACAGGTTATATTTCTTTATTGGATACAAAATTGTGGTTTTAAAGAAATATATTGTTTTTGAGCGTGGCTAATTCTGGTTGATAGTATCTGGTCAAAATCCCATATTCTTGACCAATCAATTAGATCGTAAATGTAAAGTTTCCGTATAATTCTATTTTCTTGTGATTCATGTGAAAATGCCAGAAGTTATTCCAATCGTTATTTTTTTTAACAGCTCTCAAGTTAAGCACTGCTTGTGCTCCTTTTTTTGACCCCGTGTCCCACTTATCTCTGCCCTGTCTTTAACGAGGCTTCCACAAGCCCCCTCTGCCATTCCTGTAGCGATTTGGTATCCATTTGCTAAATACTGATCATACTGCATCATGTGTTTGTGATTCGTAAAATACCTTATTACCTTTTCGAGTGTCTCTTGAACTGATTCCGCTAATGCCCCATTCTGTTTTGTGATAATTTGTTTGATGGCACCAATTACTCGTCCAACTCGCCCCTCCAGAATGGCCAACCCTTGTTTCCGAACCCATTTAACTCGTTGGCCGCTGTTTTCACCATATAGCATTGAAATCGATGCCCTTTTCCAGAAAACTTTTCATTTGGGCGAATTCTACCGCAAACCCAACAATAGTGTCCTCTATATTTTTTCTTCTTGCTCATAATAATTTTGTCATCGGTTAATCATTTGGTAACTCTGGTGGAGAAAAGTGATCTTCTTCATCTCTAAGCAATTCAGTATGCCCATCTTCAAATCTAAGGAGGATATCTCCTCCCATTAAATAGTCCCCTAAAGGCTCACCACTCACTAATCCTCTTCCAATAAGGGGTTGTATCCTATTTTCCCCAAATATCTGCTTCAAAAATATTGGGGCATAACAAATCTTATATTTTTCTCCTCTCGCTCTCATTTCTTCACTTTGCTTAATTAAATCAAGCTCAGACTGGAATTGCTCCTTTAGATATTCATCTTCCGGTACATTTTCCCATTCAAACTCAATCTCACACTCTCCATCGATCCCGTGTTTTCTTACATACGCAGCCATAAAATCCTCGACTGCTTTTTTATTTAAGTTCTGCACCGGAACAAATCCAAAGATATATGACGGTTTCTCCCCTTTGTCATTAATCGGGGCATTGAGCAAACTCGTTTCATATGGATCTTCGTCATTTTCATCAGAATAGCAATATGCAAATAAGATATCTTTACTCATTGCTATGTTCTTCATTGGAATTCCATAGGAAGTATTGTTTAATTCTTCTTCAATATAACCCGGATAAGACTCTTCCATTTTCTTACCTAAATCACCGTATAGCTCAGAAATCTCATGTTCTATATATAAAATAGTGTCAATATGGGTTGTTAACTTACCATAGAGGTTTTTTCCATTGCAAAATATTTGAAAGCTTATATCATCCCACGAGCACCTGACAGGAGTTCCATCGGCATACTTAAATCCTTTCTCGCTCCAATAAAAGTTTAAGCTTGTCACTTCTAATACGACACTTACCTTCTTCATTTTAACCTTATATTCCTACTAACGTCAAAAATTACTTGAAAAATACGAGTGCATGTCAGCTAACCACGACGAGTAAAATTAAAAGGTATAACATATAAGTTCTCTGCAAACAGTACAGCTCTATCAATAGTAGAAAAAATAACCTTCCCAATATGTAAAAACAAAAAAATCGACTTAAATAAACCAATAAAAAAGGGGAGTGGAAGCTCCCCGTTGAACATAACCTCTTTTACATATTTCTTTAATTATTGTACTACAAGCAGTTTTTGATTCAGGTAATGCCCGGTTCCTTCCAACTGCATGAAATACGTTCCAGGGGCAACGGAACCATTATTCCAGAAGATTGTTCCATTCTGTATTTTCAATTTATCAACTAACCTTCCGGAAAGGTCATAGATTTTCAGCTTGCTTCCTGCGATCAGGTCCGGGGACAAATTTATTACATGAATAATAACATTTCCCCTGGACAGGTTTTGGGAAACACTTATTTGAGGATTGACCGTGTGATTGCTATAGATTGATTTCTTTATATGCACGCTACCGGTATATTCATGAGCGCCCAGGTCAGGGGCAGAGCCTGCATAGGCTAAACTGACGCCCATATTCTGCGTCCATGTTAAGCTTTTATCAACGGTAATTGTATTATTATTATAATCGACTTTGGTAATGCGGGCTTTCTGGGAGGAATCCTCAAGTTGAATCTCATCGCCTTCTATTATACCCCACCCGTCTGTAAAATAACCGGCATCTTCCACCTGAAACTGTGAGCCGCTGCCGCTTGCGCTGGTGATTTTTGTAATACATACGCCGCTATCTATACAGGGGCTGTTTTTCTGCAAGCGGAAATCAGGCAGGCTGGGATCGTCCGGGCCATTGTCCGACAGGTTGACAAACAGCGGGTCCTGCCTGTTATTCCAATTGTTCTCAACAATTTGCGGATCAATATCCCCGGCATAACAGATAGATCCATCGTCACCACAGTGGGAAACGTTACCGTTATTGTCATAAAAAATATTGTTCTTCACAACATTTCCAACCGGGCTCACCCCGCTCCACCGGGCAAAGTATATCCCACCCTGATGCCCGGCGTATGCTATCTCATAGCCGTTATGATAGAAGGTATTATTGTAGATATGGTTATAGTCGGCATGGTCTATTTTATTTGTCGCGTTATTAAGGTTGCACACGGTCTGTATACCGCCGCTGACAGTATGAAAAACGGCATTGAAACGAAAGATATTGTTTGATGATCTGAATGTCATGCCGGATCCCCCTGCATCAGGTTCAGGCTGTCCGGCAAAACCAAACCGGTTACCTTCCCACAGACAGAATCCGGCATTGGGCCCTTCAGTCGTGGCAGCGCGAAATCCCTCAAAATCCCAGTTGTCAGGATTGAGCTCATTGTGGGAGTAATTGTTGCGGATTACATTATACCTGCTGTAAACGCCTATCGTATGGTGACCTCCATAGGCAAACACATTATCTTCTATAAGATTATAAGAACTGCTGTCTTCAGTCGATTGATTGGAGCCAATATCCATGAGGTCGCCGTCATGATCATCTGAAGCATTGTAGGCCCACCGGTGGAAGGTACAATGATGGATCCAATTGTGTGTTGAATGTACTCTTTCGCCTACAGGGTCGTTATAACTGTACATAATGAGTGCACCCTGCCAGGAGCTGGCGTCAGTATGACGCCCATCGAAATTACAGCGGCTGACAGTGATATGGTGACTGCCGTAAATGAGCAGGAACCGTTTCATGTTATTAAAATTGATACCGTTTACGGTAATATAGGATTTTTTTTCAATAAATATTCCCTTTGTTTCTTCAAAATTCACTTCCTCGTTGATATAATTTGAAAACATAATTCGATTGTCTTCAGAGGTCCCGGTGTTGCGTGGCTTAATTGTCATATCATCGTTGCCGGAATAGGTTCCTCCTTTTAGATACACGGTGTCTCCGGCAAGGGCATTTACATTAGCGACAGACAGGGCACAGGGCGTGCTCATATCAGTACTCTGCTCCCAGGTTGCTGTACCGCCGGGGCTTACATAATGCACAGCAGCAGAAAGAGGCTGCATGAGAAATAATAACGCCGTTAGTGACAGTAACTTTGTATTCATTTTTATCATCCCGCTTTATTGTATTACAAGTAGTCTTTGACGTAGATAATTCCCGGTTCCTTCCAGTCTCAGCAAATACGTTCCGGCAGAAACTGAACTATTATCCCAAACGAATTTCCCATTCCTTGATGTCAACTCATCTGCTAACCTCCCGGAAAGGTCATATATTCTGATCCTTGTTCCGATGGCCTCTGCCGGGGAAGTCTTGCTTAATTGAATTGTGCATTTTCCCCTGGATGGATTTGGATAAATTGATATTAGGGGAGTTATTGGCTTATTGCTATTGTTTACGTCCTTTATTTTGTTCGCATTGTCAGGAAGGAGCGGAAACTTTCCTTCTGTGTAGTCTATCATGATATGGCTGAAGTAACTGAAAGTCTCATCCCACCACTCATCCAGATCACTATGATTATCAGCCCTGCCAAATGCCACCCGGCTTTCTGCTCCGTATCCATCCCAGGGATTACATTCAGATATGGATATCCCGCCTATTTGTGTATAACCATTATCAGGATCAAAAACCGCGACTTTACATACTCCGGCAGGACCATCGTGATGTAGGTTGACCCAGTACGTTTTTCCGGGATCACCCAGTATACAAGTGTCAGCAACAGTCCCAACCCACTTCCCGTTAACTATTTTCGAGCCATGAGCGCGCATAAATATCTTTCCGGGATAACTTTGTCCATCAGTCGCCTCTCCTATTGTCTGAAGAACCGCATATGAATTGTGAACAGGAATTATTATATTGTCAAAAGTGCAGCCAAATCCGTAAAACTGATCCGGATTTGGAGTATAAAAACAGGCAACGGTCTTTTTTGGGTGACACGGTGGCGGGTGACCTTTCTCTCTATCCTCACCGTATCGAATGTCAACAAAATTCCATTTATACAAGTCGCTGAACTTCCATGTCCGTGTACCTGAACCGGTGTAATCTATTCCGTCGACGGTTACTTTCCCGGGCAGTGGTCTGACAAAATCCGTTGATACCCACATGTTATTGAATAAGAGCCAGTCAGGAGCGGGTAATCCAGCTATCCCGCCAATGGTTGAACCTTCCATGATTACTGGAGTAAGTACGTCTCCATCATTGCCATTTTCCATTGTACTGTAAATATCCACATTTATAGCATGAATCATAATACTGAAGGTAAATAATTGGATTGCAATCATTGTTATTGTCTTATATATATAGTTACTTTTCATAATACTCCCGCAATTGATATTAATTTACCCGTTGCCTTTGACAGTTACTCCTCCTTCACTTTTATCGCGTTAATAGAATCTTTTGATTCAGACGACCCCAGGGGCCTTCCACTCTCATTATATAAGCGCCGTTTGAAAGAGTACTGTTGCTCCAAAGGTATTTTCCGCCCGATAGCGTTACCTTGTCAATCAACCCTCCCGAGAGGTCGAATATTTGCAACTCCGTATCCGTGAATTGGGATTTTGAACCATTGCTTAATTGAATAGTAATTTTTCCTGTGAACGAATCAGGAATTATCTTCATTTGCGGAGTTGCCGGATTGTTTTTATGACATGAGATGTTTACAGATGCGCTGTCGGGAAGAAACGGGAATTTTCCTTCGGTGTAGTCGATCATAAGATGACTGAAGTAGGTTTGCGGATTACTGTCTGAAGTATAATTTGCATGAGTATCACATCTGCCAAATTTTACACGACTCCGAACTTTAGAATCCAGCGGATTAGACACAGCCTGCAGGTCAAGTTCCGAAGTTTCTCCCACTTGATTCCAGTTGTCGTCAGGATTAAAAACTGCAAGCCTGCCTTTCCCCGCAGGACCGTTAAACTGTAAATTCACCCAATAGGTGTGCCCTGAAATTAAACTGATTCGCGCTCCCGAACCTTTTTCAGTATGGACACTGACATTTACGGTTGTTTCACTGGCGCCATTCTGTAATGACAAGACCGCATAATTATATTGGGAAGCTCCACCATTTTGCGTAACGGTGCCACTTAATATAATCATATCAAGAAACATACTACTTGAAGGAAACCATGTACCCGGAGTGAAGAAACAAGCGACTGTCATACTGTCATGATATGGTGTGTGATTATACAGCCTATCTTTACCAAACTTACAATCAACAAAATTAGTCATCCATTTGTGATAGACTGACCATGTATGACCGCCCAATCCACTGTAATCGATTCCCTTTACGGTCACCTTACCAGGCAGTTGTCGTGCGTAATCTGATGAGACCCATACCCCGCGATATGAATTTGTTGAATCCCTGGCAATCAACTCGTAATCTGGAACCGGCAGCCCGTTTATTCCGCCATAGCTTGATGCGCTCATAATTTCAGACGTAAGCAAATCGCCGTCATTGCCGCTCCCCATGTACTGATAAATATCTACGTTGACAGCCTGAATGTTAGTTATAACCAACAGTGACATAAGGGCAAATAACAGCAAAAAATTAATTTTCATTTTTGTATCTCCTTCTTGACACTTGTTTTTTATTTGTTTTTTTTAAAACCCCTCATCGGCACCAATATCCCAGCTCCCGGATCTCACCTGCCCGTCAATATC
>CBDVBE010000191.1:0-11758 GCA_965372145.1 uncultured bacterium
CTCATTTCCCGAGGGAATTTTCATGGCAATAGGTGTATGGGCGCGCACTGCCTGATCATGGGGGTAGATTTTATAGGTCCCTGAGGCAGTTGGTGTTTTAACCTCATCCCCGGAAAACCATCCAAAGTAATCTTTATATACAGGGCCATAATCCAGATCATAACCGATACCCATATTACCGTATACATTGCCATATTCCATATTTTCAGCGTCATAATTTTCAACACCGATAACTTCAGTTACTGCCTCCAGGCCATTGGCGTGTAACAGTCCCAGTGCATGCCCCATTTCATGGATAATTACCCACGGTTCATACCCACCAGCAATGGAGACCCATGGTGGCGCTGCAGAGCTGTTAAAACCGAATTCCGGTGCAAGAGTGAGTATACGTGTTGTCACGCCGGGATTATCAAAATTCACACCGGCACCGTTAATGTTATCCTCACAGAAGGTAACAAACTGTCCCCAGTTCGCATAATAATAAGAGGAGGTGTTCGGCGCATTAAAGACCTGCGGATGAACCTTGAATACTGCTTTAAAGTTTCCTCCGGACCACTCATCATACATCTGATTGGTGGTATCGTGAATTTTATTTATCTCAGATTCGGAATAAGGACAATTCTTGTCGGAAAAATTGATCCGGTAGACATTCACAATAACGGAATCTGCCTTATACGGCGGGATATTTGATGGTGATCGTTTTCCTGCTCCTCCGGGTAAAAAAGTCGGTGGTGTCGGGAGATCGGATAATGGTGAACTGCTGCCCCGTACTGTCACTGGCTTATCTGCAACGGCTGACCTCATTATTATGTCAACACTTTGCCTTGATTCCCCAAAAATTAAACAAATGAGGACAATTAGTAGAAGAAATCTTCTGGGAATACCTATAAACATACATTCCTCCTGATTAGAGATGAATACCTTCATTAAATGCCCCCTTGCATATATACTAGTGCAAAATCCGGGTAAAATCTACCAATAAAGTTCTCAAAAACAACGGCAATTAATACTATAACAACAGCATTACCTTATCACCTTTTACACCAGAAGGACTATCTATTCCTCTCTATATCAGAGTGTTATACTAATCATTATTGTATTTCGAAAAAACCTATTGCTTTACATATAAATAAATTTGTTCTCAAATTAATGCACGCCATTAGACCTTCCTTTAAAGTATTATTACAAATAGGGTGGGGAGAAGTATAAAAACCCTTCTTTAAATCGCCTTGTCGATTAAGTACCTTTACCTGCCATACGTGGTATCCCCCACGTAGAAAATATCTCGGGTATAACCATAGTCAGGTAAAGGTACATTGATTTAGATTTGATAATATGGAGAGGGCATCAATGGATGCAGTAAAATTAAAACTTATTCAAAGCCGAGTGTGAATAATTCCCATTACAAGGAGCTAAAAAATGATACCAGTACGGCTATATTGTTTTTACATTATTTTTGCTATCTTCATACAAGTGCCATTTTCAGAATATATAGCTCCATCGGCCAGTAAAATAGGGCAGTATGTATTGTCAGAAAGGAGTATTCAGGGGACCTTTAGAAAAGTCGCACAACCTCCTACACCATTCTCCCGTAGCAATATTGAACGACAGGCACATATAGAACAGCTGAATAGGCAGGCACCGGTACGGCCGGAACATCCTTTCTCGGAATTAAATCAACTAAGTTACAACGATCTTATAGACCTTCTGGTAACAATTGAATGGAGTGATATACCAGGATTGTTTACTTTCACTCCTGACTCATATGAATTTTACAGGGACCAGAACCGGGTGCAGGCTATCATTGACGCTATTGGAAGTCGGGGCAGTCAATTTACTTCCACCGACCATATGGGTTTACCAACTCTCATTGAAGTACTTCGCGCGGGTTTTTATTTAGGATTTTATAATGATGAATTGAAGTACCTCAATAACAAAGAGCCTTTTATCCAAAATATCGTTCCGGCACAGGAAAAAATTGTTAACAATGCCAATTTTGATTTTGGTACTGATGCTCAGGACGACGTTATCAAAGCAATGGGATATCTCTTAGGTATTGGCAAAACCAATAAAGCCGTTGTTCTCAAACTTGTTCCGCTCATGAAAAAATTTAACGACAATTTTGAAACATGGATAGATGATTATGACAAATCATCCGCATGGTGGGGAATCGGTAATGGTGTTGATTATGCCCTGGTTGCTGTTGATCTCTATGTGAATCCTGATGCTTCACAGCACCCTTGTTATAACAATATTGATGCATACTGGGATGAACTGATAAGGGCGGCAAAATTCGGTACTATCACTGAAGATAATGTCTGGGGATTGAACAATGCTGTCTGGTGGACCGGCCGTATTGGCCGGTTTGTAGTCAAACCGAAACAGGTGAATATACTACTGGAAATTATAAATCTTTATGGTAAATGGGAACAGCCCTCACTTGAAGCGGTGAAGGTCCTTGACGCATACTATCCGGATGACCATCCGTTTAATATAGAGGAAGTAAAAAAAGAAGTACACAGCCAGTTGCTTCCAAACTACTACCGTTTCGACAATGGCAAAATAATCTTCAATGTCGGCAACGGTGTCCCTCTTGCAAAGGTACAAACCCTTTACTGGGCAATAAAAGAGGTAAAAGCTCAGTTTCACCGTTATATTGGCCGTGATGAGCCAGTGGAACAGGGACATCCTGATGATTCGCTTACTGCAATTGTCTACAGCTCACCCGATGAATACAACTATAATAATTTCTTATACGGCCTGAGTACTTCAAATGGTGGTATCTATATCGAGAGCTGGGGAACATTCTTTACTTACGAGCGAACTCCCCAACAGAGTATCTACACTCTCGAGGATCTTTTCCGCCACGAATACACACACTTTCTCCAGAGCAGATACTACACTCCCGGATTCTGGGGAGGTGCACTCTGGGACAATGACCGTTTAACCTGGTTTGAAGAGGGCGGTGCGGAGTTTACAGCAGGGGCGTCGCGGGATAAAAAAATTCGTTACAGAAAAGCAATGGCCAAAAATATCGCCAGCAATGCAAGCAGCCGCATGACTCTTCCTGAAGTACTCGCTGCTACCTATGCCAGCGGTTTTACCTTTTACACCTATGCCTGCGTCTTTTTCAGCTATTTGCATGAGCATCGTATGGACATCCTCAATACACTCGTTGATTATGTTAAGGCAAATAATGCCTCAGGATACGACAACTACATTGCACAACTGAAGAATGACGGTTCCCTCAGTACAGCTTATAACAATTATATGCAGGAGTTGGTCGACAATGCAAATAACTTTGTTGATCCCATTACATCACCGGACTACCTAGCAGTAATGCAAGATGGTAATCTTTCTACAATCATGGATGATATCAAATCAGTAACAGGAATAAGTTCAGTTACATCACAGGTGGATTCTTCAGCCTATTGCCATTCCTATCTGATAAGTGGAACCTATACTGGCGCATCGGGGATGAACCAACTTGAAGCATGGGCAGATATGGACGACAAGGCCGATTCCTTTTTAGATAAACTTGATGATATATCCTGGCCTGGGTATAAAACAGTTACCTGCTATTTTACTGATTATACAACCAACAGTGGTAATTATCAGTTCGATGTTACCTTTCGTGGTATTTCAAAACAGGGTGATGTAACACTGGTTGTTCACTCTGTGAATGTGAGTAACAATTCAGTGGCACAATTGAAATTTCAGAATCCATACAAACCTGGTTCCGTTATACACATTTCGCCGCCGGTTAATACTATTTCACAAAAGGTATCCATTGAAATATTTGATATAACTGGAAGAAAGATAACGCAAGTACCGGTACACAATGCATCGACTGTTAAATGGAATGGATCAAACAGTCAAAATAACCTTGTTGCGAATGGTTTTTACATAGTAAGAATTAACGTACATGACAAGGTAGTTACTAAAACATTGCTATTATCACGATAACAAAACGCTGGAAGAATCCCTTGTCTCTCTCTATACATCCCTACCGCCCCCTCTGTGTAGGTATCAGAGTAACCGGAAGGGGTTCTTTTCCAGCGTTATTAAACTCATACTGCGACAGATTTAACAGTTACAATGTATCAGTACTCTATTTAATGGAGTTACAACTGCGGGAAGCTACTCAGGACCTCTTTCAAACCATACTCTTGCCAAGGGATTGTATTTCTGTGCAGTATCAATAGGTAACAAACTGACTGTAAAAAGTAAAATTTTAATTAAATAACATACTTCCTCAAACCAGTTACTTCTTCAGGAGTAGCTGGCAATATTAAGGACTAATGATACTTATGGTGAAAGAGGGGTATACCTATTAATGATTGGGATCGATCGAATACGATTCTTCCTCCCCTAGGTGTCTCATATAGTATTGACATCGGCTTTCTCTTAGTCAATTGCGTTACTATTCCACAAATTTAAAGAAATACTTGCTTAAAATTTTTAAAACCGGATTTGTTTTAAGCACATCTAACCTGTTACATTTCATAGGGTAATAACGCATACTTGAAAAACTATTTTAATCTGTGATACTAGCCGGTGAAGATAAAATTAAAAAATAGAAGCAAAACCGCTCATTACGTGGTATAATATGTGGAAGCTTACCTGCTTTTTATATTACATAATCAATTTTTTGTTTAACAGAAATATATATTGATTTACTACGAGGCCCTGTAGTGATTCACAAAACTTCTAATACCATTTTTGTACTAATACTATATCTTGGTATATTTCTTCTATGTACCTCAGGATGTAGTAGACTAAAACCTCTGGCAAAAACGAACATCTTAGAACCCTCAAGCGATTCTGCAGCTATTGCTGATTTTCTGAATAAGCCGGTTAAAATTCCAATACTGTCATTGCCACCTGATACAACCATAATACAACAAGTGGTTAAAGCAGAAAAAAACAAGCATGCTAACGAGAAGACGACATGTGATACTCTTATCCTTATTGATTCCTTAATCCGGACAGCTGATTCCCTGTGTACCCATACAAACTATTCCATTGCTCATAAAATGTTAATAGATGCAACACATATAATTGAAAAACTCAAAGAAAAAACTGATGTCGTTGTTAATCTTTTTAATAACTATTTCAGACAAATAGCAGAAGTATACACTACAGCTCTTCCTGAAGAATATTTAGACAGCATTCCGGCTAATTTAAGCAGTACAATCTTCCAGTATCAAGTTTCACAAATATTAAATACAGCTTCAATTTTCGAGGATGACAGTAGTTTACAGTCAATGGTAGCCTGCGAACAGGGGATCCCTTATAATGTTCCTATAGAAAATAATCACCGGGTACATGCAGCGTTATATACGATTCTGAACAGTCGGCACAGGACTCTTGCACGGTTTATCAACAGTGCCTATTACTACCTTCCCTTTATGCAGGACCTTTTTACTCAAAACAACCTTCCGACAGATCTCTGTTTTCTGCCAATACTGGAAAGCGGTTATAACCCATTCTCCTATTCCTATGCACATGCTTCGGGCATCTGGCAATTCATCCCTTCAACGGGAGCAATCTTCGGATTACGCATTAATTATTGGATTGATGAAAGAAGGGACCCATACAAGGCAACCCTTGCTGCTATCGCCTATTTTAAAAAGCTCTATAATGATTTCAACAACTGGCATCTTGCATTAGCAGCTTATAACTGCGGTGAGAGAAACGTTTCGAAGGCGATACAGCGCGCACAAAGCAGTAATTACTGGCGTCTGAAATTACCCCGTCAAACAATGCATTATGTGCCGCAATTTATAGCCTATCAGATTATTGCAAAAAATCCACAGTGTTTCGGATTCGAAAATACTGCCGCTGATATCTTTAATCCTGATACGGTACACATTTCAGAGGGTCTTGATCTGTATATAATAGCCAAGGGGATCGGTATACCATACTCCTTTCTGAAAAATCTCAATCCCCACCTGCGTCACCATTGTACGCCGCCACATATTGAAAACGTGACATTGTATCTTCCCAATGGGTACAGGCAACTATTTAAAGATTTCTATGTAACATTATCCGAAAAAGATAAAGTGGTACTATTCAGATACCGGATACGGGGTGGGGATAACTTGTCAAGTATTTCAAAGCGATTTAAAATTTCTGTAGCAACGATCAAATCACTTAATAAACTTAAGAATAACTACATTGTTGCTGGAAGATATCTCTATATCCCGCTTACTCTCAGTAAGGTTTCTTCAGGTGCGCTTAAAGTAGATTTGACTCAAAGTAAGAGTTAAATGTCTGCTTACCACTACGAAATTATCCGTGCTCTTTCTTTAAATGTATTACAAATAGTATCACAAGCGCATTTTTATTTTTATATAAAATTTTTCTTGCAATCTGTTTTACTAAAAGGTATAATATCCAAAGGTTATAGTTATCATTATATATCACCCCAATCCACCAGGCGGTATAGATGAATCATATTACTGCAATACTCTTTTTTGGATTAATACTCTATTTAATTTCGTATCTTACCTGAAAAAGACAGCCCTCAGTAGCCCGTTTCAAATTTGATAGTATCACTGATAACTGATGTACAGTTTCATCCTATCCAAGGAATTATTAATCGTATCACTTAGTTTCATTCCTCTATCGGAATAGATTTTCAATTACCAGATAAAAACCGAACTCCTGTATAAAAATGATACCGTTATTAATCTAGTTTCCAATTTTGAATTAAAATCAAGCTGCCATCAAAGCAACAGTTTATTTTTTAAATGTCATCAGTTTAAACAAATATTTTCAGCGACCCTATTTTCCAGGAGTTACCTTTTGGAATACATAGAATGCGAACCGGTTCAGGGTATCGGCTATTGTTCCGATAATGATTGTCCCTGCACAGTTACACAGATTCAGCCAGGCACCGGCTACCTGTATATTTCCCCTGAGGTTGTCGAATTCCGCAGGGATGCTCTGACTCAGGCTGAGGTAAAGAAAAAACTTGCCCCGATGATTGAGCAGGGTGAATCCATTTCAATCATGCAGCACGAGCCGATTCTTATCTGTAAACAGGGTGCACGAAAAAGAAAATTAGACATGGAAGTCGCCGCGGAAGATGCAAAACAGTGGTGGGAAAACCATACCGCCCCCCTGCGCCCGACACCTCTTGCTTCAGAAGAGGCTGTTGAGCAATCGGATCTTGATGATATGGAAGCCTCTGTTCGCGAGAAAATTCAGGCTGAACCGGCACCCAATATTGACCCCGCTTCCACGCAGGACGTTGTATCCAATTTTGCCGGTACCCCGCTTGCCGAACTAGCGGCTAAAATGGCCGCTGATATGGAACCTCAGTCTGATGATGATTGGGCAACAACTGATACCGCAATACCCAACACACCATATACGGTCAATGATGAACCCCGCGGGACTAGTGATACGCTCGCAATATCCGGGCCACCACCACCATCCTCACGGAAGAAAAAAAAGAAATCAAAGAAAAAATCAAAAACACCTTTTATTGTTATACTAATCCTGATTATCATTGGTGGCATATCATTTGCCCTGTTCAAATACCTCGATATTCAATCACTCCTCAATGAAAAAATTGGTTCATTACCATTGACTCAAAAACCCGTTGTACAAAAGGGGAAAATTGAATCACTTGCAAAAATTTCAGAAAAAGAAATCGAAGAGAAGGAAGAAGTAACACAGAAGGAAGAGCCGGTTCAAGAAGAAAAGCCGGTACCTCCGGCAACGGAAATAACCCGGGCATTTTTTAATCCTGCTTATACATTCAAAGATGATCAATACCATGGCACTATCCGTTTTCAGGATGTAACAACCCAATCCGGTATTTATGAACAAATGGTGTCTGTTACTGGAAAAGATAAGGTGTTCCAGCTAAGTGGCAGGCTTAAATACACTCCATCGCAGATAACTTTCAGGCCGGACGGAGCGGAAGTTGATGTTGTGTGGAAGCTGCAATCATTGAATACCGGCGGCCATAGTGCAATCTTCTATGATCCTCAAAAGGCTGCTAAGGTTGAAGCGAGGATTTATCTGAAAGCATGTAAGACGAAAGATTGTAATTAGTTTCTGTTAACAAGTTAGGATACTCTCAATGAATAACTATCTAAAAGCATTCGCTCCTGTTCTATTAATTTCATGTATACTGTATTCACAAACGTCAAATGAAATGAAAACAAGTATTGACAGCCTGGAACAATCTCAGATTGAGCTTGGAAATAAAACGGACAGTATTCAAGCGAGACTTGACTCAATCCATGCCGTTATACGGAAAGAGTTATCCAAAACGAAAATAATCGATACGATTGTTGGGATTATCGCGGATAATTGTAATGCCTATCAACAACCCGACATTACCAGCAAAAAAAAATATAAAGTTAAAAAGGACGAAATAGTTGTAATAATTGGCTTTCATATCGAGTGGTTTAAAATAATTCATAAAAAAGGCATAGGATTTATTCTGGATGACTGCATCAAACATGATGATAAGATATTCAACTACAAAAAAATGCAGGAGTTAAAGTTTAAGCAACCGCAGAAAGAATAGCATTATTTGACTATTTTTCTACTACCGTTTTCTAATCAAAAGTCCTCCTGCACTCTCTAAGTGCATGTTCCTTTTTTTAATCCCATTCGTCAAAATGTTGCATGCAACTTGAATGGCATTTGCCACATTGAACCTTGACAAATAATCAACGTCTTGAATTTTAGGGAGAATAAAAACGGTATGTTTATTTTCTTAATAACCATCCTTAAGGGCACTTCTCAAGGGGCGCGGGGGAGTAGGGGGCTACTCTTGGAGGAAAAGCACCCTCGGATGGTTTAAATCAATTATAGATTGTAAGTGTACATTAAAGTATTCGGGTGTGCAAGGTATTTATTAACGAAAATATTATTCTATAGCCATTTTTATTTTGTATGGCAAAAGCCATGGGTTTTTAGTCCTTACACCCAAAACCACACCCTTTGAAATTATTTTTTCCCCGATACGCACCACTGCTTTTTTCAAAATGCCGTTAAAATCGTATACCTGTATTATCTGTTTATATGGACATTTTGTCAAGTACTATTTTACTAATTGTGCACAAAAGGGTGGTTTAATACGATTTTGGCAGTTTGTCACCGAACTAATAAATGACCATATTGTGTTTATCGTACAAATTAACATGTTCATTTTGAGCTTTCTTTTTTAAATCTTCAGTAAACCCGGATTTTGAAAAAAGTGCATAGAGTACCTTATACCCTTTAAGGCTCGGTAAACCTTCTTTTTTGGCTTTTAATTCATTCAAAACAGAAATGTTTACTTTTTTATTAGTCCATTTACATTCTCCAAGCAGAATAGATTTTGTTTTTTTATTTATTGCAGCAATGTCTATTTCACAGGAACGGTTCCAGATTCGACCTATATAATCCGGGAAAAACGGCAATTGACCATCATCTCCCAGGTGAATTATAAATCGACGGCATAATTCTTCGAAACCGCATTTTGCAACATAGATTTGAAAGGTCTCATGAATAATCTGCAGGAGTCGTTTCTGCCGGTTTTGTTCTATCATAGTGGTATTAGGTGCAAGATATGTAAAGTAGAATTTCAAAAAAGGATCACAGATTTCATAACATGATTTTCTGGTATTTCTTTTATCCTGAGTATCCACTGAAACTATTCTGCGAATAAATTTTAACAGTAGTAGTGTATCAAGATATTTTCCAATATGTGAAAGCGCTATCCCCGAAAATTCTGAGATTTGTTTTGGGGTCGCTTTAGTATACCCGATAGCTTCAAGTACAGCGTAATAAGTCCGAGGTTCTGCAATCTCATCGTGAATTAAAAAAGCCGGTTCCTGCCTGAAAATCGTAACCGGGGAGAGTATAAGATTTTCAATATTTTTCATAACCGGTACATTAGCATCCCACATTTCCAGATATTTTGGTACTCCTCCAATGATGGAATAGGTCTCAATAATCTGTTCAAAACTATAGGAAGGCAAAAAAAGATGGATCTTTTCAGGCTCAATTTCATGGATAAAAATATCACCGGTAGTTCTACCATATAAAGCACCGGTATTTTTAATAAACGAACCATGCATCATATTGAAATTCGACCCTGAAACTAAAAGCATCAGGTTCGTCTTTATTAAATGATGGTCCCAGACCATTTGTAAAATTGTGGAAATTTCAGGAACAGATTCACATAAATAAGGAAATTCATCAATCACCAGTACAAAATTTCTGTTTTTACTCAGCTCTGCTACTTGTTTAAATGCATTTTCCCAGCTTGAAAAACTAAAATCTATGTCTACCGTATCAATATAAGGAAGTACTGATTGTGAAAAACTTTTTAACAGAAGGGTTTTTGTCGTTCTTCGCGCTGTCCAGAGTATATAATTCTTTTTTACACTATGCGACAACCAATAAGAGAGTAAAAAAGTCTTTCCTATTCGCCTTCTTCCATATAGTGCAACAAATTGTGCTTCCTTTTTCGCATAAATACTGTTAAGTTTTTTCAGTTCCTTTTCTCTGTTTAGAAATCTCATGAAAAATATCCTGAAAAAAATTAAGTTACATGGTCATTATCTTACTATGTTGGTAACTTAAATATAATTTATGGTAAATTAATTGAATAGCGTCTGACATACTAATACTGCTTAGTTCTGTTTTATAAAATCTCCTTGAATGATGGTTAATAATAATAAGCGCGTCTTCTTTTAATATATTCCATGCTGTCAATTGCAAGCAGCAAGAGTATATCCTCACTTATTCTCAATTTTTCTCCTCCTCAATTCATCAAAAGCACTTTTTGAAGAACTGCTGTCTTTTTCTATCTCAGATGCCGTTTCCTTTTTAAACTCTTTACGCTCCTTATCAAGAATACTCGAAGCACTTTTCTTTTGAGAATCTAATTCAACAATTTTCTTTTTCTTATAGGTGTTATAGTCATTATATTCCTTTTTCTTATCATCAGAAAACTGTGTCCGAACTTTGTCCATTGACTTTTCTGCACGAACTTTTTCTTCTATTGTTTCCTTACCATGCAGCGTATGTGCCTGGCTCGAAAGCCCCTTTCTGACCTCCTTTACGTCCCTTGATGATGATGGTGATTTTATCATTCCACCTGAAGTATCTTTTAAAATATCCTGGAACCTTTTTAGAATAGATCTATCTTTCGCATTAAGTTTTCTTCTTATAGTCTCTTCCGTTCCAATTTTAACCATGGTTTCATTCTCTTTAAGCAGCTTAATTTCTCCTGGTTTTTTCTTGTCCTCAACCTCAACCGCCCCTTCTTCAACACGTATATCAGTTGCTTTGGTTTTTTCACTATATGTAACGGTAAACAAGGTCCCTTTTACTCGAATTTTAGCAGAAGGTGTTTCAACTATGAATCCGCTATGATGATTTTTAATATTAAAACGGACAATACCTCTAAGCAATTGCATCCCGCGTGCCATTTTTGTTGTTGATGCAGAATGCTGTGATAATTCCTCTATAAGCAAACGTGCTTTTGTCCGTTCACCAAGAATAACAACATCCCCAAGGGAACCTTCGAGGATTGAAAAAGATCTTAATCCGGTTTCTACCCATGACCCTTTGATCAGGCTTAGTTCAAGTGATACCGGCTGCCATACAGAATCATTAATTGACCAATTTACATTGTTCCTGAATTTAGTTACAGTATAGCTATATTCGGATACTTCGACAACAGGCTTTTCTTCCTTCTCAGGTTTCTTTTTTGAACAACCTGGAATAATAAGGAAAA
>CBDVBE010000192.1:0-11746 GCA_965372145.1 uncultured bacterium
AAGGAAGGCACGATGGAAACAAATTGACACCCTAAATTAAACTGCTTCTTTAAAAATCAATGACGCTTATAATATCTGTGGAAATCGGTGAATAATAGAAAAAAAATGTTCTTTTCATTGGAGTCCACACTTTTTTAATATGATTAAATATTCTTGATCCTAAAAATAGGGGATCAGAGAAATAGTAATTCTAACTCTTTTTAGAATAGTTTAGAATAGTAGTTATACATACAATTTAATTATTGATTATCATAAAATTGCATAATAAAACGATATTTTTTGATATTCTGTTTTCTGTGAGAAAACAGTATAAATCTGATAATTCAATATTTATCAAACAAATGAATATTTAAGAATTCATGGCAGCAGAGCTTGCAGGTTTTATCCGCCTCAGGTGGAACCCCGTATGAAGTTTTCTTGCCAAGCAGGAATTGTTTACTAAAGGGGGCGACGAAGCTCACTAAATAGTCACTCCCACCCAGTTTTAGTTTTGAATAAACTTCGGTTGAACTATTGGTTCAATAAAGCACTACTTTTTTACTGTAAAAAATGCTAAAACCATCCAGGCCTAAATAATAGAAACCGGGAGAGAGAGCTTTTTTTTCTATATAAAAAATCCTTAATTCCGAAGTTTTCCTTATCGGTTTAAGTCTCCTGACTAACCTACCCGATGCATCATAAACATCAAGAAATAATAAATCTTTTTGCCCTTTAAGGTCTACTTCCAAACAAATCCGCTCTGCAGAATTCGCAATTATCTTAATAAACTTTTCTTTAATTGTTTTGATATTATGTAATATTACAGGTGTACTATCATACGGCGAGGGCGGGACTTTGGTGAAATTGGTCCATTTTTCAGTAAGCCCCCAGATCTGTATATCATCGTTATATTGAACGCCTTCAAACAGATTGCCGCTTGTATACAATCCCCAATGCGCCCGCTGTAAATTACTGCCGCCGGGTTTTGTATTGGTGGCTTTCATGCAAGGCTGACCGTTCATCCAGCAGTAGACCAGATTATTGCCGGCAGGCGCATATTCAATATATACCGTAAACCGCACCCACTCACGCAGCGGCATGGCATTATCTCCGATAACCTCGAAATCACTCACATGTGCCATTTCCATTTTACCACCGCCAAGCACTGACATGGTATGCACATCCCAGTCAGAATTATTACCCCAGGTAGCGAAATGGTGCCAGCCGCCGCTGGGAAAGCTGCTATAGTCGGTATCAAGGTAAACCCACCATGAGTTGACCAGCGGTGATGCATAGTCGCAGTGGATACAGGGATATGCCCGGTGGCTTTCGCTCTGCGCTTGAAGCACCCAACCCTTATATACCTTACAGCCATGGACCGCCCCGCCCGGTACTTCACTGCCGTCAACGATAGTCCACGCCTCGTTTTTGCCGGGATTCGGCGTACCGTCCTCGGTCCAGGAGCCGTTGTCATAGTTGAGCCACTCACCGGGGAAACCGGTCTCGAAACTGGAGCGCCAGTATTTAATCGGTTCCTGAGCACTGGTAATTTCAATGTATGGGTATAAAGAAATAATCAAAACACCAAGGAATCGTATCAATCGACAGGGTCTTATCTTTTTAATTATAATCTGTTTCAACACTATTTCCCCTTTTTATTCAATAATACTAAAAAACTATCGTAATGTATCACTCCAATGAATCTGTTGGAGCGACCTTCTTAGTAACATCAATAAAATCAAAGGGGCGCTTCTCAGATGAAGTAACAAAGATGGAGTCCGGTACCAGTGGCAGATTAGTGCCGAAATAGGCATTGAACAGCACAGGGAAACTGTTAACCGGTGTTATTGACTGGTAAAGCAAACTGTCCGCCACTCCGGGGAACAGATACGCGTTGAGAATTCCAGTCTTCTGTTTCAGCTCATCCCTGCTCGCCCTGCTCCAGTCAAATTCCATATAATCATGTGTCGCCCGTTCCGGGAATGACCCTTCATCTGCCTGCAGAATGATAATAGGTTCACTTTCTGACCGGGCAAGTATCGTATCCACCATTTCAAGGATCTTCTTATTGGTAAAAATAAGCTGGTCAATGTATTGCCCTTTGTTATAATGGCTGTCATCAACAGCATCGGGAAGAACATTTCCGTTTCTGTCAAACGTATATGGTGCATGTGGTACCAAAAAGTGAACAAACGTATAGGTCGGTTTGGTAATAAGGGGGATCTGTATAGCTTTTTCAAACTGGTTCAGGGTGGTCTGGGCATAGGTCATATTTTCACCGAATATCCCGATTTTGCATAAGACAGGATACAGGATCGTTGTACGAAAAAGCATCATGGTGAATTCATTCATAAAAAACCGGTAGACATTGATATCTGCGAACCGGTTACTACTGGTGGGTTCATACCATGATCCGATATGCACATAGGTATAACCGATTGACTTGAGAAGCTTACACACCCGGTACTCTTCTATCATTTTCACAAAAGGCCTGTTATCTCCTGAATGCACACCATGTTTTTGAGCAAGTGCGGAAAGATAGGTCATATTAAATGATGATGCAAGTGAACAAAACGTTCTTGGATAATTTGCTCTGCTGCTGTCCGCGACATAGAATCCCCTCTTTCGCAGTTCAGTGTAAAAGTGGCTGTTATTAAAACCATATATTTCAGCTAACGTATGACGGTCTGCATACCGGTCAAAGATAAGGTAGTAGATATCACGATATTTATCGGGACTGGTGAGGATAATTTCTCCTGTTCCTTTATTACCGAAGGTGCCTTTTTTACGGGAAAACTCATTTTTTATCAATAGTAAGAGAGAAAAACAGATCAGGGCCAGGGATACCATATTAAGAATCCGGGTGAATTGTTTGGGGCTTCCTTTCTGTTTAACTACCATAGAGACACCCACTATTATCACCAGTAACCACACCGGGAAAAGCAGCATATTCCTTCCTGCAGTGAATCCAAACAGGGTAATGGTAAAACCCCAGAACATCCTCTGGATATGACTATACGAGAAAAAAAGCAGAAAAAACAGAGAAACCACAAGGCCGCTTTTATAGGCGTCATGTAACAGCCGTGTCATCAGAAACCAGAACAGTGCTGTCAGCGAGAGAGTAATAACAAGCGGTATAACGGTGCGCACTGGTGAGCGTATCTGATCTGCATTGTAGACATATAAGAATACAATCGGGTATGCAGCAAACAGGAGTGGATGGTAAATTGAAAACCGTTTCATCGGTTATTATCGTGCTTTCATGAAATAGAGTATCCGTTCCGAATCGCTGACCGGTTCGGAGGCTTCAATGGAAAAGTGCATTCCAAAGGCATCTTCGAATCCTTTTTGCGTATAATCCGGGAAGATGTCTTCACGCGTGGCTAACAGACGCTGCACCTGTGTGTCACTTTTAGGGATAAACTCAATTATCAGATACCGGCAATGTTCCCTGAAGAATGCAGCCAGTTTATCCAGGGGAACATTGTTTGATATCGCCAGATGATGGATCAATGCAAGTGCCATACAGCATTCCGCTTTCGGGCGATCGAACACACTGTCTCGCTCTCTGTTATTCCAGCCGATTCCGGGGCTCGGATTGGTAATATCAAGAAGAAGAGGGAGCAGGTTTCTGTCTTTTTCCTTTTTAGCCTGGCGGTAATTTTTCTCAACAGCAACAGGATCTATATCAAATGAGACCGTAAACATTTCTCGGTGTGAGGCAATCCTGCTGAAAATACCTGTGTTGGCGCCAAGGTCCCAGACCGTTTTTGCACCGGTTTTTTCAAGAAACCTGCCGACAATATCCGCTTTACTTGCATCAGCATCATTCGAGTAGTTGGTTGCACTGTAGTAGTCACCCCATTCGGTTTTTCCTTTTGGGAAGCGAAGCTTTCTGACAACTGACTCCAGACTGTCAATCAAACCCAGATGTGCCATCTTTGAAACACGACCCTTCCTCCTTTTTACCTCTGTTTTATCTGCATACTGTTTCTGGCTTTTTGCATGTAAATGTATATGAATAAGCAACGGCGGAGAAAACCAGGTAGGCAACGGGAGCAAAGCGCCGGCAAGATCCAACGGAACACCGTCTATATACAACTGCAACAGCCTGTTCAACCTGATGTCTTTTCTACTCATCAAAGCGAGCGGTGCGAGAAAATGCCGGCAGAATTGCCGGTAAGCTACCCATGGTTCACCCTCGGTATATTTCTCAAACGACAGCGTATCAATAAAAACCGGCGAAGATCCCATGAACTGGATATTATAGGCACTGCAGTCCTTAAGTGACATACCGAATTCGATGGCTGTTTTCTGAATAGCAAGAGTAATAAGTGCTGCGTCTTTAAGCTGGCTGAAGCACCATTCGTAGGGATATGAGATAAAGGGTACGGTCTGCGGTTGGATTACTTTATAAGCATCATTGCCGACAGTCAGTTCGAGTGAGACCTCTTCATGAGGAATAAGATACCTTTTACTCTCAAGTTCCGAGTAAAGACCTGATTTCATCAGCAGGTCATAATTGTTTTTATAAAAACCATTTACCTGCCGGTAAAGGATTCCGTTTTTGAAGAATAATAAACCGGATGGGTCTCTGAAAGAGCCGGGATGTATTACGTTTTGAGATGTTCGGTTCTCGGTGCACACCAGAATCTTCTTCCTGTAGGATATACTTACCTGTTACGTGTCGCTATCTTGATCCGACTCCCTGGAGTCCTCTTGTTCATTTACCTTTTTTTCTTTGGAAAACAAATTTGAAATCATTGTCTTGATATTCTTCCAGTAAACCTTTATTGCAAAGATTGAGCCCAGGAGTGTACCGAAAAGTACCTGAATGATATAGCTTCCCGATCCAAGATCAAGATACGCATATACATCTGCTGGAAATACAAGGAAAAAGATCACCACAAAAATTAAGCTTGTATAAAATGTTTTGGTTTTTATAGGAGTATTCATACTATAACTGATGAAAGAAATGAGCATATCAAAAAATTGGGTACCACTATATAACAGGTAATTTAATTTTAACTTAGAGGAAACAGTTTGTCTACTTAAGATTCTTGTGTTACGGAATATTTTAATAGGATCTGTTTATTAATATTTATTAAAAAGCTCTCCCCACTCAGTCTTCATGAAGGTTTTAATTCGTTTCTTCCCGATAATCGGATACCATAAAAAATCGTGGTACAGATTCGATGCAAACGGTGCCCATACAACCAGGGGAGAATGCAATAAAGGTTTTTCCAGGAATCGCAGGAATCCTTTCCGCAGCATCTGGTCACCCCAGATCACAAAACTTCGTTTCGTGTTAAAACGAAAATTGATCTCCTGTATATGTTCTCCGACAATCTCTATATCCTTTGGATCACCGACGCCCAGTCCCCGCTCATGGCACATGCGGATGTAGGGAATATCCATAGGATTAAATCCCATCATCTGTGCGGCAATGGCATCAATAGCCACACAATCATCACCGGCAAGAATATAATTCTTCACGTGAGGTATCATTGTCCTCGGCCCGGCGCCATCACCGCAGACAGTGCCATCCATAACTGCAAATATCCCCGGATGCAGCTCTTTCTGCATGATCATTAAATCAACGAGTACCTCATGGATATACTTGTGTGCATAATGGCGCACTTCTTTCAGCAAACCGCCAAACGCATTTTTTATTGCACCGGTGGTGGTTGAATGGCCATGGGTCTTGACCGTTGGCAAATGGAGCACCTGCTTGCCGATAAACATCTTCGGTATCTGAATACCTTCCGGGAATATCTTATCAAGCATCAGGAGTTCTTCTTTAAAGGTATAAGTAACCCATTCGACTTCTGGTAAAGCGATAAATGGCAACCCGTATTTTTCGAGCACCGGAAACCATTTATTATTCCGCGCACCCTTTTGGGGATTGGTCACTACCGTTTTATTCTCAACCGGAAACAACTTATCTTTTGAGAAACCGTCTTCCAGCATTGTTTTCACAACACCTTCAAGCTGCCAGGGCTGGGATGAGCAGGATGGGAAATACTTGGTCCAGGAGAGATTGATTTTTATCAGGGTGTCAATTTTTCTTGAGAGCGCCCGTGAATATGCCCCCAGATGTAACAAAGTGCGGTAATTCTCCAGGACCTTTTCCGGAGAGGTCTTCAGTACAACAACCTGCGAATAGAATTTTTTATCCGACATATAAAATGCCACCTATTGCGATAATCCATAGTAGGATATTTAGAATTAACGGTACATCAGTGATTAGAATATTCTCAGGCCTGCCGCCTCCATCCTTCTGATAGACAAGATACAAATACCGGAAAATGCCATACAACACAAATGGAATGGTGTAAATAAGGTCCCGCGTGCCAACCTTGGCAATGGTCTCATTTGACATGGTATATAACGCATAGGCGACGACCGTTGATGCGGTCACGATTGATATCATCTGATCAAGGAGAATCGTGTTGTATTCATCCAATGTTTTTCTATGTTCCTGATGGTTACGTTCTATCACAATCAATTCATGCCGCCGCTTACTTAACGAGAGAAAGAGTGCCAGAAACACGGTACACACCAGAAGCCACGATGAGATTTCAACATTGATAACCAAAGCGCCGGCAGCTACCCGCAGGACAAATCCACACGCAACCGTTAATACATCAAGAATAACAATATTTTTAACATAGAGGGAATAAGCGATCTGAAGAAACAGATAGGATACGGCGGCAACAAAAAAGGGTATACCGAGGAAATAGGCCCTTACCAATGAAAGTGGTAATAATAGTATAAGTACCGAAACGGCCTGGCCCACTGATAAATTTCCCGATGCAAGCGGCCGGTGAGATTTTAGTGGATGCTGCCGGTCCTTATCCAGGTCACTCAGGTCATTAATGATATACACCGCCCCGGACAGAATACAGAAAATGGCAAATGCCCAGACTGATTTTATAATAACCGGGGCATTCGTAAAATTCTGGGAGAAGATAAGCCCTGCAAAGATGCACAGGTTCTTTGTCCACTGTTTCGGGCGGAGACTTTTCCAGATATATATAAACATACTTTTTTCCTTTATCCGTTTTCCCATAGAGAGGTAAGCAATATTTAATTTTACCATCAGGGATAATTTTTTAAAATAGCTTTTTATGAAAAGAAATGTTTTTATTTTATATTTTTAGCATGACAACAATCGAAAACTCAACATACCAACCACCGTTACTCTTCGCGAATGGCCATATTCAATCCGCATATCCTGTCTATTTTAGAAAAGCGAAAGGAGTAGATTACCGGAGGGAACGTATAACAACGCCTGATGAAGATTTTCTCGATCTGGACTGGTCACGGGTTGGCAGCAATAAACTTGCTATCCTTCTCCATGGCCTTGAAGGGCACTCACAGCGTGCATACATGTACGGCATGGCAAAAGCCTTTAACAAACGCGGCTGGGATGCTGTTGCGATGAACTTCCGCGGGTGCAGCGGAGAGCCGAACAAACTGCTCATCTCGTATCATCACGGTAAGACCGATGACCTGCATACAGTCGTATCACATGTGATGAATTTGAACCGGTACACGGCTATAGCTCTTATCGGATTCAGCCTGGGCGCGAATGTTATCCTTAGATATCTGGGTGACGGCAAATTCCCCGTTACTGAAACCATTTCAGGTGCGGTTGGTATCTCGGCTCCCTGCGACCTTACTTCCTGTGCACTGAAACTAGCCAGAAAATCCCATACATTCTATATGAAGCGATTCCTTAAAATGCTCCATAAAAAGATCAAAGCAAAAATGGTTCTATTCCCTGATAAGATTGATGACGAGGATTACCATGCATTAAAAACCTTTAAACAATTTGATGACCGGTATACCGCACCTATTCACGGTTTTAACAATGCTGAGGATTACTGGACAAAGTGTAGTACAACACGGTTCCTGCCCACGATATCAATTCCCACCCTTATAATAAATGCCCTTGATGATCCATTCCTTACGGAAAAATGTTTCCTCTTGAAAGAGGCTGAGCATAACAGCAATCTGTTTCTTGAAACGCCGGCATCAGGCGGCCATGTTGGTTTTGTAACCTTCGGCAAAGGCGGAGAATACTGGCATGAAACACGAAGCTGTGAGTTTCTTAACCAATTTTGTAACTAATACTGGACAACGCGAAGGGTTAAAAAATACTACCTAATGTGAGGAAAACAGTACAAAATAAGTCATTTTGTCCAACAATTAGACAAGATGTATATCATTTTGGCAAATGATTGGACAAAATGTATATATAATGGAATGAAAAGGCCCCTTTTCTTGTTGGGATTTTTATAATAAATTGCATTATGCATTCAGCCGCCATTCTTCTCTCTCGACAACCTCTTAGACCATCAGGAAACACTCCATGGATAAAACATGCCATCAAAGCAGTGCAATGGGTAAAAGAAAATGCCGATTGCCTGTACGCCTCAACAGGTATGCAGACATGGGAGCTGCTTGTCACTCTCGCGCAGCAGAATGAAATTACACAAAAAATCGTTGTCCCATCGGAAGATGAAATACAGTTCAAGCAACAATGTGACTATATATTCAACCAGTTTAACCTGAATAGGAACCGGGTTGAGTTTATTCCTGTTTTACCGGATAACTCAGGATTATCTTTACAAAAATTACGGGACGAACATATAATTGCAAACTCAGATATACTCATCCCCGTTTCCGTAAGGGAAAAGGGACATATGCAATCGCTGTTAAACATCCATGCTCCCCGGAAAAAGATTATTATAAAATTTTATTGTCCTTATAGTAGAAAATCGACACCAATAGCTTATACAATCAACGATAAGAATCTTAACCCTCAGATTCGTGAAATAGCCGATACTCATCTGATCCATTGGACCCGCACATCAAATTCAGCATGGCCGACAGAAAAACTGATCGACTACTATTCTGATATTATCAACGCTGATTCATTTCCAAGAAATGCTTTTAATACTCTTCAGAATATTTTAGGCATACAACGAATTGTTTCTTCATCAGCACATATGCCGGCAAATATTCCAACAGTCTCATTTTCAGGGACACTGCCTGAATATTTTTTACCGTTAATGCGCTATCGCGCCCGATACCGGCAGATGTCATTTGAACCGTATGGCATTGGTGTCGAAAAAAAGTATGCTCAATCCATTGGGATTAAGCCGGTTTGTTACTATGACAGATCTGAAAAGAATCACCTTGACGCTTCAGAAGAATGGCTTATGCAATCTTCAGGTGTGAAAAGTGACTGGCGGAAAGAGGATGAATACAGGCATCTTGGCAATCTTGATTTATCGAAGATCTCCAGAAACAAATTACTTTGTTTCTGTTATATTACTCAGGAAGCTACTATGCTGGAGCTACATTACTCAATTAAAACTATATCTTTTCTTACCCGGCAATAAACATTTCTAAGGTACTAACAATGTTACCTTTCCATTATTGACAAGTTCCTAGATTCTGAAAAGGGTCAATCGTATATTATTGTATCAGGGGGAAAGTGAGTATTCAGGTTTTTATCTTCAACGCGGGCAAAACTTAAACAGGGGGAATTTGCATGGTAACATTTCTTGAAAGTCTGTTAGCTACAAGTAACAATATACTCTGGTCTTATATTATCATAGCCCTTTTGATCATTTTAGGATTATACTTCACCATCAGGTCTGGATTTGCTCAATTTAAACTTCTTGGTGATATGTTCAGATTGTTAGGAAAAGGTGCCATAAAGGAGAGAGAAAAAGGTAGCGTTTCAACGTTTCAGGCGTTTTGTATCAGTACTGCCACCAGGGTTGGAACCGGTAATCTGGCAGGTGTTGCTATCGCGATTGCTATGGGAGGACCGGGGGCTGTTTTCTGGATGTGGATTATTGCGCTTATTGGAGCCGGCACGAGTATCATAGAGTGTACCTTAGCCCAAATTTATAAAGTAAAAAATGACTATGGATACAGGGGCGGCCCTGCCTATTTCATGGAAAATGCTCTTAAACAGAGATGGTTAGGTGTCCTGTTTTCAATTCTCATGACTATAACTTTTGGAATTGTATTTACCTCTGTACAGGTAAATACAATATCATTGGCCTTTGAAGAAGCTTTCAATATTAGCAGATTGCTTACCGGTATTATTCTCACTATAGTGACTATATTGATTGTTTTCGGCGGATTAAAGAGAATAGCTCGTGTAACAGAAGTAATGGTTCCGGTAATGGCTATTTTCTATCTCGTAATTGCTTTTTACGTCATCCTCACCAATATTACCTATATACCAGCGGTATTTGCCATAATATTTAAAAGTGCGTTCGGTATGAATCAGGCTGCGGGAGGTACCATTGGCGCGGCTATGATGTGGGGAATAAAAAGAGGACTCTTTTCAAATGAAGCTGGTATGGGAAGTGCACCTAATGCTGCTGCAACCTCCAATGTTACCCACCCTATAAAGGAAGGATTAGTTCAGACTTTAGGAGTATTTACAGATACTATTCTGATTTGCAGTGCCACTGCATTTATAATACTCCTTGCAGATTTTCAGGCAGATCCCGATTTAAAGGGTATACAACTCCTTCAAAAGACACTAGGTTCACACGTGGGATCCTGGGGAGTTCCTTTTTTAGCAATAAGCATATTACTCTTTGCGTATAGTTCGGTTATCGGAAACTATTACTATGGCCAAACGAATATTGAGTTTTTAAATCCCAAGAAACGATGGTTGTTCCTGTATAGAATTGGGGTTTGTATTATTATATTGATAGGATCTGTTGCGAAATTACAGCTTGTATGGGATATTGCAGACCTTTTTATGGGTCTTATCGTTTTACTAAATTTAATAGCGATTACACTGCTGTCAAAGAAGGCATTTGCATGCCTGAAAGATTATATCAGGCAGAAGAAGGAAAACAGGGATCCGGTATTCAGGATTACCGGTAAGGAAGAATATGATGGGGCCGAGTGCTGGCAGGGATCTGAGTAATTACTCAAAAAGTTGTGGAGAATCGGATCAATGGGAATGTTCGTGAAGCGTTACATGTGAAGCGTGAAAGCGCAAAACGAACAACGAGATACGAACGACGAGATACGAACGACGAGATACGAACAGGAGAAATGTTCATGAGAATTATTCGTTTTAATGAAGCAGAAACCTATGAACCCGAAAAGGACTGGAAACGGGCAAGCCTGTGTAACGAGCAGGACATTTCCATTGAGCACTTTGTCAAACCCCCGCTGCATGCGTCACCGAAGCATGATCATCCCAATGCCCAAATCCTTGTGGTCATTGAAGGCTCGCTGGCTATTATCACAGACAGTGATGGTGAGCAGGTTCTTAAGAATGGTGATACCGCCTATATACCCGGCGATGAACCGCATATTGTAAAAAACATTCTTGATACGCCTTCCATCGGGCTCGATATATTTGTGCCGGGCAGGAGTTTTGATTTCTGGTTGAAAAGAAAACATTTATATAGTTAGATTCAAATCTTATTATGGGGGCGATTGTTTTTTTACGAAATATCCCTTTTTATATTTCCCTTTTTTTTTGATTGTTGGTGCTTTTTTATGCAGGTTGGAATGTTAATTTATATTTTAGTAGAAGAAATCAGAATTCCTATCAGCTTAGATTTTTAGATATCGATGAAAATAATTTAAAAAGTCTCTCTAAAATTGTTTCCCTTCAAGAGGAACTAAAGAACCGACACCACCATTAAAACTGCTTGAACTGATATAGCATTGCTTTCTTTTTAACGTTTTGAATCTTGAATAGTACCAG
>CBDVBE010000193.1:0-11733 GCA_965372145.1 uncultured bacterium
TTTAATAACGATTTTGCAGTATAACTGTTCTCTTTTCCCCCATTCCGCATGGCAGAGAAATATGCTGTGCGTAAATTTGCAGGAATACCCTTTGTTTTGTCTTTCTGGTAAATCCCTTCTTTTGCCATGCCAAGAATCTTTGTTGAAATATCCGTAGCAAGTATCCTTATGTCACAATTATAATCCTTTGTGGATTCAAGCATTGTCATAGCAATGGTGTATGGCTCCTCTCCGCTGGATGCTGCTGCGCACCATATCCGGAACTTACTCTTGCCGTTTTTCAACCACTGTTTAATTATTCTTTCCATAATGGTAAAATGCTCGGGTTCCCGGTAAAAACTGGTAACATTTGTTGAGATAACATCCAGAAACTGTATCAGCTCATCGCCGGTTTCATCAGCATTTAAAAAATTCAAATATTTTTTATGAGAGTCTATATCAAGGGCTCTCATACGCTTTGCAACACGAGCAGCTACCAAGGCTTCCTTTTTCTCACCCAGTTTAATACCGCACTTTTCATAAACAAGTTTGCAGAAGCTGTTAAATGTTCTTTTGTCTATTTGTGAATACATCTGCGCAATCATCTCTATTTGACCATTCTATAAAGTTCACATACTAATTTGCTATAAATGACGACATGTTTTCTCTTGTTCTTCGTATCTCGTCCTTTATTGCTTTAACTTCTGTTTCCATGCATTAAAATGCATGCCACACAATTCTTTCGTTCCATTTTGCATTTTACACTTTGCATTGTTCATTTTGCATTGATTGTCCTTCTATATATTCATAGTAAATATAGAGGAGGGAAATAAAATCCCCTCCTCACCTAAGCAGATAAGCTGCAGAATTAAAACTCCTTCAGGACTTCATCATCCATTGGAATTACCTCTTCAGCCTTGACTTTGGCAGTCTGCTTAATGGATTTCTTCGCATGTCCGCCAAACTGTTTTTTGCCACCATTCCCACCTGCCTGTGGAGGCGGTAAAGCATGCTGAGCTCTTTGAGGAGAAGCAGCTATCTGCTGTCTTGCTTTTCCATTTCCGCCCGAAGTTGACAGCTCAAACTGGGCAACCAGACCCTGAAGTTCCTCAGCCTGCGAGCTGAGCTCTTCCGCATTACTGGCAGACTCTTCAGAGTTGGAAGCATTCTCCTGGGTCACCTTATCCATCTGTGCAACCGCATCGTTCACCTGTTCAATACCCTTGGACTGCTCTTCAGAAGCGGCAGCGATCTCTGCAATCAGGTCGTTTACTTTTTTACTGCCATCCTGTATCGCTTCGAGTGACTTACCGACTTCCTCAGCTAAACGCACGCCGCCGTCTGCATTTTGAACAGACTCTTCTATCATCTCAGCGGTATTTTTCGCAGCCTCAGCACTTCGCTGTGCAAGATTGCGCACTTCCTCAGCAACAACCGCGAATCCGCGTCCTGCTTCGCCTGCACGGGCAGCTTCAACAGCGGCATTGAGAGCGAGCAGGTTGGTCTGCATGGCGATCTCATCAATGGTTTTGACAATCTTTGCAGTCTGGTTGGAAGACTCCTTGATCTTATTCATTGCATCGTTCATCTTTTTCATTGATTCTCCACCAGTCTCTGCATTCTTATTCGCTTCACCCGACAGGTTCTGTGCCTGACCGGCATTTTCAGCATTCTGCTTTGTCATTGAAGCCATCTCTTCAAGACTGCTGGAGACTTCCTCAAGGGAACTTGCCTGTTCATTCGAGCCCTGGGCCAGGGCCTGGCTGCCGGAAGCTATCTGCTGGCTCGCCGAGCCGACCTGCTCCGATCCGTCCGCCACCTGCACAAGCGCCTCATCAAGGTTACTGATTGCAGCATTAATATTATCCTTCAATTCAGCAAACTGGCCCTTGTATTCTCCTTTTACCCTCGCTGTAAGGGTCTTGTTAGCAGCTGACAAGAGAACATCCGCCGCCTCATTAATTGGATTGACGATTGCTTCAAGCATACTGTTAATACCGTCACGAAGTTTCCTGTAGTCACCCTTTGAATCACCAAGATCAGCCCTTTCATCAAGTTTGCCCTGGTTCGCATATTCTATGAGTTTCGCAACAATGTCAAGCGTCTCTTTCTGCTCGGTCAGGTCGGCAAGTACCTCCATACCACCATATGCGTTTCCTTCCTTATCAAATAACGCAGAACAAGCTGCCGAAACAGGAATTTTCTTTCCGCCGCGGTTCTTGGCAACAGTCTCACCAAAAACCGGCTCTTTAGTACGCATACAGGTTTTTATAGTACAATCGCTTGTGCCGCAGAGAGGGGTCTTGCACAATTCCGCACAGGTCATCTTACCGACTACCTCTTCTTTGGAATAACCCATTGCCTGCAGTGCAGGGGCGTTTATTGATTCAATAAGCAGTTCCTTGTTTGTAACAAACATGGGCGCGGCAATACTATTCAGAATATTGTCCATTCTGTAAGCAGCCTCTGCAGCCTCGGTACGGTCGATTATCACTTCCATACCACCGATGCAGGTACCCTCTTTGTCGAACAGTGCCGAACACGCTGCTGCTATAGGAATCTTTTTACCTTGACGGGTCTCCATTTCAGTTTCCCCGAAAACAGGCTCTTTAGTCCTCATGCAGGTCTTGATTGTACAGTTGCTGGTTCCGCAAAGAGCGGTCTTGGCAAAGTCGGCACAGGTCATTTTTCCAACAACATCTTCCTCTCTATATCCTGCAACTTCAAGTGCAGCCGGATTTACCGACTGAATGACAAGCTTCTCATCCGTTACAAACATGGGAGCAGCTATGGTACGAAGTACGTTTTCAATATGTTCCTGCGCCTTCACAGCCTCGGTACGGTCAATAATTACTTCCATACCGCCTATGGCATTACCCTCTTTATCAAACAGGGCTGAACATGCTGCGGCTATAGGAATCTTTCTGCCGTCACGGGTTTCCATTTCAGTTTCTCCGAAGACAGGTTCTTTTGTACGCATACAGGTCTTGATCGTACAGTTAGACGTTCCGCAAAGAGGTGTTCTGGCGAATTCCGCACAGGTCATTTTTCCGACAACCTCTTCCTCTTTGTACCCTGAAGCTTCAAGTGCTGCCGGATTTATGGACTTAATGACAAGATTCTCATCGGTTACAAACATCGGGGCCGCTATGGTACGAAGTACGTTTTCAATATAATCCTGCGCTTTCACAGCCTCGGAACGGTCAATTATCACTTCCATACCGCCGACAGCCTTGCCGTCTTTATCAAACATTGCAGAGCAGGTGGCTGACACAGGGACCTTATGACCATCACGCGTTTCCGCTACAGTTTCGCCGACAATAGGCTCTCCTGTTTTCATACAGTTTTTGATAGTGCAGTCTTTAGTTCCGCAAAGCGGTGTTTTGCATAAGTCTGCGCACGTCATTTTACCGACGACTTCTTCACGCCTGTAACCCATGGCGCCAAGCGCAGCGTCATTGACTCTTGTGACAACAAGGTCCTTGTCAGTCACGAACATCGGCGCAGCAATAGCGTCGAGTATCATTTCCAGGTGTTGGGTCTTTCCGCCGTTTCCACCTGCATTCCGGTTCTTCCCATTTTTGCCGTTAGTTGGCATATCAAACCTCCTTAAAAATTTTAAAATTGTTCTTTATTTATTCAAACATTATGACGCTTTTAAAACTGCGACATCCGCAGTAGATAAAACTTTGTCGATATCAAGCAGCATTTTGACATTATCACCGATTTTTCCGATACCGAGTATAAAATCAGTATTAACATTGCTGCCGAATGACGGTGTTTCCTGAATATTTCCTGAAGCGATATCAAGCACTTCAGAAACCGCATCGATAATTACACCAATTGTCATCGTAGTATCTCCTTCGCCGATCTGGACAACAATAATACAGGTTTTGTCCGTATCTTCGCTGGTTTCCATACCGAACTTCTTTTTCAGCTCGATAACGGGAATAACTTTACCGCGCAGGTTGATGACCCCGCGGACAAAATCCGGCGTTTTCGGGACGCTTGTTACCTCCTGCATCTGAATTATTTCCTGGACCTTGAGAATCTCAAGCCCATACTCCTCTTCCGCCAGCTTGAATGTCAGGTATTTACCTGCAAGCTGTTCACCGACCTCGGTTGCTTCCACCGTCAGGTCGATTGTTTCTGTCGATTGTGTCATACAACACACCTCCTTAGTATTGGGTTAAGGTTAAAAGTTAAAAGTTAAAAGTTTCGGTGCGTTCTTCATCTATGATAATTTTCAAATTTCAAATTTCAAATCACAAACTTGTGCTGAGCGAAGCCGAAGTATCTAAAATCCAAAATTCCTCACGGGACATTTCCACATTCAGCAAAAAGATAATTCTATTGATTCTATGCCCATTATATTGTAAATTTAGTGAATGATATTTAAAATTAAGGACATTCGGAACAAGTTTGTTAATGGTGAATATCGTATTACAAAACATGCACAACGAAGATGCGACAGCAGAAATATATCGCTTACTGAAATCAAGGAGGTTTTCCGCAAGGGTAAAATCATTAAAACATACCCAAAGGATACACCCTACCCAAGCTGCCTTGTTCTCGGGTATGTTCGTGAAGCGACTCCTCTTTATGTACTCTGTGCCGTAGGTGAACTTATTCATATTATAACCGTCCACTGGCTTGATCCCGCCAAATGGCTGGATCCTGAAACAAGAAGGGAAAAAAAGCCATGAAAGATTCTCTCTGCCCGATTTGCAGCGGCAAACTGCGGGTAAAAAAGACAACTATTGACAGACTTGTAAAGGACCATCTTTATCTCTTTGAAAATGTTTCTGTTCTGTCCTGTGAACAATGCGGAGAGATCTGGATTCCAGGAAAAGCAGCAGAAAAGATGGACCTTGCCATTCAAGGTAAACTTAAACCTAAAAGACGTATTCCCGTTCCTGTTTACTGATAAAAACATGGTATTCATATTATAACACCTTTAATTTCAAACAGTTCGACGACCTGTGTTTGATTATTTATAAATGCCCCGTTCCATCATATAATAGAAATCTTCAACCCTGTTCACAATAAAGCCTAATGACAACGGATTACCTTCCAGCCTCACTTCTGCTACAACAACAGTAACACCTTCATAGTCCGACCGTGTATCCCGCAATTCAACCGCAAGAACCGGTTTATTATCAATTTCCATAAACGCGCAATCGGTAATCATGGTATACCTGCCCAGATGCGGGTGCTTTACAATGGTACAAACACGAAGAATTTCAATCAGATAATCGTTATCCAGAATAGTCGCTTCCAGATATCTTCTCTTACATCGTCCATACAATTCTGAAAGCAGGACTTCATTACTGATTGTCAAACGTTCGATTTCAGAATGTTTATTTTTCTTTTCACGAATTGTTTCATTTTTTAACATTACATACTCCTCTCATGCTATTTTTATTTGATTGACTGCGTCTTTTGCAGCCATCATAACATGGGTATCTTTATCCCTGGTATTAAACCAAAGCAGCACGGCATCTTCGGTAATCGTAAAGCATTCATCAAGGCTCCTTTTCATACCGCACGGGAATATTTTTAAATGTATCTTCTTCGCTTCCCGTATCATATTTCTCTTCAGTTTCTTCTCCATAAAACCACCTCGTTTCTTTTTGGTTAGTCCCTTAACCATGTTTAACCTCCTTGTTTTTTTTCTTTCTGCCTGACTATCTCCGCCGTTTCTTTTTACTTATTGTGTTTGTCATTGTACATTGGATTTACCATGGTAAATCCTACATCTTCTTTGATCTTTCTTCTTCGATATTTCATTTTTGATATTTCATTTTTGATCTTTGATCTTTGATCTTTCATCTTTCATCTTTCATCTTTGATCTTTGATCTTTGATCTTTGATCTTATCCCGTCGCCATCCTCACAATCCCGCCGACATCCAGGATCAGACTTACCGTCCCATCACTCATTATTGCCCCGCCGGATACTCCGGGAATATTCCGCATACTGGTACCAAGAGATTTTATAACGACCTGTTGCTGCCCTACTATATCATCTATGAAAAGACCTATTTTCCTCCCGAGCATATCCTCGACAATCATTACAATACCTTCAGTCAAATCTGTTCGTTCACTGCTTCCGTTAAACATGTTTGAAAGGCGGACAAGCGGATGCAGATTTCCCCGTACTTTGATCGTTTCACCCTTCTCTAAAACAGTCTCTATCTGATTTTCCCTGGGTTTGATCGATTCGATTATTGACAGTGTCGGAATTATATACGTATCATTCTTTGCCTGTATTACCATGCCATCAATAATAGCGAGTGTCAACGGGAGTTTTATGGCAAAGCAGGTTCCTTTTCCAGGCTCGGAAGTTATTTCCGTTGAACCCCGCAATGCTTCAATATTTCTTCTTACCACATCCATGCCTACGCCGCGGCCGGACACGTCAGTTACCACTTTTGCGGTTGAAAATCCCGGTTTGAAAATGAACTGGAATATCTCCTGGTCGGAATAGTTCTGCTCCTCTTTTGCCAGACCCTTTTCAATAGCCTTTTTCAGTATTACTTCCTTATCAAGCCCTTTTCCGTCATCCTCAATCTCAATAACAACACTACCCGCCCTATGATATGCTCTGAGAGTAACTCTGGCACGCTCAGGCTTCCCGCTTTTCCGCCGCTCCTCTTTTGATTCAATACCGTGATCCATTGAGTTTCGTATCATGTGAATCAGCGGGTCGCCGATATTCTCAACAACCGATTTATCCAGCTCCGTATCTTCTCCCTCCATAATCATTTCAACCTGTTTTCCGGTTTTCTTTGAGAGGTCCCTGACCAGCCGTGCCATTTTCTGAAAAGTCGATTTGACAGATACCATTCTCAAAGACATGGAGAGTTCCTGTATCTGGCGCATAATCAGGCTTGCCTGTGAAATATTTTTTTCCAGACCACGATTCCGAATACTTGTTATTGATTGATCCGCATATACCATAGACTGGGCAATTACCGCTTCTCCTATTGAATCGATCAACTGATCGAGCCGTTCAACCGGTACACGAATAGTCTCTTCAACCGCTGTCTTATGCTGTTTCGCAGCATTCTGGCTTGCAAGTGCGTTTGCAACCGCACGTGGCGGGACTTCCTTTTCCTGTATAAGTATTTCGCCAACTTTTCGCGAATCCCCCTCATTCTGTTTCAGAACTGCTTCTTCAATATCCTTTGGTTCCGCCTGCCCCCGCTCAACCAGTATTTCACCCATTTTTTTATTGGACGCCTCCGGAACACCACAAATCGTATTTGGAGAACTGAGTTTTTCGCATATATCGGCAAACTGTTCAGGAACCGTATACGGCTCATCCGAAAGCATCTTCTCAACAGCATCCGTAAGCCCTCTGAGGCAATCCATACCCTGTAAAAGGACATCGATATGCTCAGCAGTAAGAATGACTTCACCCTTCCTGCCCAGATCCATGAGGTTTTCCATACTGTGGGAAAGGTGGCTGATATCACTGAAACCAAGGAATCCCGCTACGCCTTTAATTGTATGACATGCCCTGAAGATGGTATTCAAATTATCACTGTCCGTTGGATCTTCTTCAAGCTCAAGTAAAAGCGGCTCGGCATTATCAAGATGCTCTCTCGACTCAGAGATAAAATCAGCTAACAGTGAAGGATCACCGGTGAATGTCTGCACAACCTGTGGCTCGGTGGTTTCTTCTTGTATTTCTACAGGTGTATCCTTTTTTTCTTCCTTTGGGGAGGATTTCTTTTGTGGTTTTGTCTCTTTCTTCTTCTTTCCGGAACCTGGTTTCGAGCTTTTCTCCTGTGTCTGAAACAGATATTTTTCTTCTCCTTCAGTGATTTCCGGTACTTCTCCGGCAGCAAATCGATTCAATTTTTCAGTTAGAAAATCCTTCAGACGAAACAGGGATTCCGCAGCGAAATCGTCACTTTCAAACTTTTCCTCAAAACCGTGTACCAGCTTTGAGTAATTCTGCTGGTCAAGAACGCCGAATTCACCTTTCCATGTATGCAGGATCCTCTTTATACCGCCGCGTGCTTCCGGCTTGTTCTGTTCAAAATCAAGACACAGGCCTTCAAAATCCTCAAGTACCTGCTGCTGCTGCGATGCGAATTTAATGACAAGCTCTTTCAGATCATCCGGCAAGTCACCTTCCTGAACATCCTTATTTTCTTTATCCTCAGCAGCAACCTCAGCATCTGAATCAGGAGTATCATTGTTAAATCCTGTAATACCTTTTACCATTTTATCGATACCCTGTGACAGTTCTTCCATCCCGCTGTCAAAGGGTGTCTCGTTCATGATAATTTTCTCTGAAAGCTGTACCGCCTCTTTTGCCTGACCCTGAAACGACGGTGGAAGAGCCGGATCTGCTGCGAGCATTTCCAGATTCTGCATTATATCTGCAAGTGTAGAAAGATCGTCGCTATCAACAAGGGGTAATTTGGCTGAAATGGCATTACATAAAGCTTCTGCCTCTGAAACATCTCTCTGAACATCCTCATTTTCTTTATCCTCAGCAGCAACCTCAGCATCATGAGCATTATTAATAAACTCCGTAAGGCCTTTTGCCATTTTCCCGATACTCTGTGAAAGCTTTTTCATACCGCTGTCAAATGGCGTCTCGTTTATGATAATCTTCTCTGAAAGCTGGGCTGTCCTTTTTGCCTGCTTTTTAAAAGCTACCGGGAGTACAGCATCCCCAGATAAAAGTTCCAGATTCTGCATTATATCTGCGAGAACAGAAAGATCATCTTTATAAACAAGAGGTAATTTGGCCGAAATTGCGGTAAGGAAAGCTTCTGACTCTTCATACTTACTCGACATTGTAACTCCTCAATAAATGTGTATTATTAAGATTGTAAGCATTAACAGAATGCTGAAACTGGAAACTTGAAATTTGGTATTCATGCTTTTGTACTATATTATATTTGTATACAAGTTTCATGTTTTTTCCCAATTTCCAATTTCTAATTTCCAATTTCAAGCCGTGAACGGCTTCTTATATAACACTTTCATTAAATTGATATCTCCGTATATCGCCTCTTTTTCCGGGTAAATATCGTTTTAACGACCTTGCGCATATCATCTACATTAAAAGGCTTGATGAACAGGTATGCAGGTCCAAAACTTCGGATTATTCTTTCAGTTTCAATTGAATCATCAGCGGTAATAACAATAACCGGCAGTTCGATACATCTTTCCTGTAACGATTTTAATATTGCATCGCCATTAACACCGGGAAGGTGATAGTCAAGAATCGCCAGATCAAGCGTGTTACGTATCAGATACTTTAACGCATCATTGCCGTCTATCGCAGTGACAATCTCATAATTTTCCTTGTCAAGAATTTCGATCAGAAGTTTTCGGATATAATAATCGTCATCTGCTACCAGTATCCGCCTGTTCATTTTTCTTAATCCTTTATTTATAATCATGGTATTGAATACAATTACTATTTGCATTATGACGCATATGTTCCTTGTAACAATAATAGTGCCAAAGCACTGTTTCCCTTTATTGACGGGGGATTCGTGATTTGGTTTGCAGAAGAGAGGTACTTTTCATTACCCAAAGTGTATACTTTTTACTACAGCTATACCGAACTTATAACTCCATAGTATGCAATTCTTTTTATAAAGAATGGTGTTTGTATGTAAAGGAATTGATGTTTCGTGTTGGGAATTATGCGGGTAAGAATTTATCTAACTGTAATTCAACGAGTTATATTAAGATAATGGCATTAACAAATAAACAATTTCCATTATCAACAGACTGTAAGCGTTTAATAAAACCTTTTTCCCAGAAGTGTATACTTCTTACAACACTATCGAGGAGATTTAGATAAGAATCAGGAACGGCAATCTCCTATCACATTGACATATAATAAGTTAGGCATTGCAGGGACAGGGTGTAGTTATATTGTACCACTACCTTAAATATTATCTTTCTCACCCTCCTAATCTTAATCCTATATCTTACTCTTAATCCTAATCTTAATTGTTCATTTTGCATTTCTAATAAAAATTCAGGTATCACAACAAAATCATTGAGTTCAGGAGTTCGGAGATTTTTATTACCAGGCACGTTTCACTTGTTAACAGACTTTATTTAGCAGGGCACTTGCGAAACCATTTCGCAGACGGCGTTTTCACGTCATTATTTTACTCTTGATAAATTGTCTTACTTCTTCAGCGATACTCACAGCCTTGTTAGATTCCGTTTGTGAAGGCATATAAAAATCGTCAGGATATCTTAAATCCACAGCATAGACAGTTAATAGCGCCGCATCGACAGATGCAAGCTTTTCAAAAGAGGAGTCAAGCTCTATACATTGCCGGAGTACAAAAGCGATATTATGGGTTTTGGATATTTCTTTGCCGTTGTAAACAAGAAACGCTTTAAGATATTTTTCAACGCATTGCTGCATGTGAAAGCATACCGTATCGGTTGCAGGATTTTCGGTCGACAGCTCATCCTTTCCGGTTTTCAAATCATTATCTGCTTTTAAACACCACAATTTAACAATTTCTTCGTTCATACTCTTACCCCGTTTTTTAGTGCATAATACGTTATAACCCCGACATTGTCACGTTCCTGATTCAGTTTAGCTTCAGACTTAACAATTACATCAATTGAAATACCTTTTATCGCGAGCCTGCTTTGTATTTTTGTTGAAATAACTGCTTTCTCGGAAAAAGGAAGCTCTTTATCCACGCAAATAAGAAAATCCCAATCACTGTCGGGTCTTGCATCACCACGCGACTGACTGCCGAATAATATTATCTGTTTTATCACAATACCGGCAGCAGCGAATTCCTCGCGAATAATTTTTACTGCGAATTCCCTGATCTCTTGAAAAGTCATTATATTCCTCCAATAATGGATATAACTTTGTATTTATTCACTCCATAGCGCTGACTATTACCCGATGCGAGATATTTATTACCAGGCACGTTTCACTATCACTTCAGGCATTGGGTAGTGTTTTTTATTTAAGGTAAATATGTGCCCACCTGTTTCCAAAGCCGTGGCTGCTAAAATGGCGTCATTTATATCAATTCCGTGGCTTGGATACCATTTCCTGAAAAGCACACCCGCAGTATCAATAACTCTCTGGTCAACGAGAGCTGTATTAAATTGTGACAGAAGTAACTCAGTGGCTTCAACCTCTTCCGGCCTCATAAAAAATATAATCTCAGCTCTTTGCAATGCCCCTGTCCATAGTTCATATTCACCAGCATCCCTCAATTTTTTTAAAAATTTCGAGGCCCTGGACTCACCCCTTAACTGCCGGATTAATAAATCAGAATCAATATATGCCCTCATTTTTCATACCTGTGCATTGATTTCCTGAAGGCAGTGCGAATGTGAGACACGGTATCTTTCACAGACTCTTTTCGTTTCCAGATTCCACATGTACGGTCAAAAATATCAGACTTTTTTTCGGCATCAACTTTATGACCAAGCAATTCAATAGCCTTTTCAATAACAGCCTTTTTTGTCGTATGCATTTTTTGAGCTAAATCATTGATTTGTTTTGCGACCTTATCATCGATTCTTGCTGATACTATTCTATCCATACAAAACCTCCTTCTTACGTAAGTATACTTATGTAAGAAGATAAAGTCAACATTTTTGTAACCGTTCACGGGTTCTGGGTTGAAATCCAAAATTGTATGATTGCGGATTGGGGAATGCGGATTGGGGATTGAAAAAATCCAAAATCCAAAATCAAAAATCCAAAATTTAAGATTGTTTAC
>CBDVBE010000194.1:0-11706 GCA_965372145.1 uncultured bacterium
TATTTATCATTCTGTTAACACCGTTGACAAAGGCTAATTCGTAAACTCACGCTAGGATTAAAAATAGATATGATGAAAAAAGGTAATCCTTTTTCATGAAATCCCCCACCACTATAATCAGGAATATTGCTTCCTTTTTCTCACTCCCCAATGCTCTTATCTAATATAGCTAAAACTTAATTTATGATATTGATTTTATTCAGGTTGTATGGGAAAAAGTGCTTAATTTGTTAAGCAGGATGGAAAAATTATTTTATTTTTTCCTCCGAGATCTCACACCTCATTCCCTTTCCTATCAGAGAATGGATATAGCGTTATTGGATACAATGTTATGCCTGAGGGGTGTGCATCCAGCAATAGAAATAAAACAAACGCTAAAATTTAGTGTGAATAGATAAAGTGCTTGGTATATATCTTATCTGCGGCATGTAATTGGATTATATACACCCCGTTACCCACCTGTTTCCCCTGTCTGTTTTTACCACTCCATGTAATACAGTTCTTCCCTTTCAGGTCTTGCACCCTCACAATGTCAACCAGCATTCCATTCAATCCGTATATCACACATTGAAGAACATCGTCATTACCTTCCCATGCTATTCTAATCCTCCTACTATAGGGCACAATTGCAACGCTTTTTGAATTACCGGTTGTGTAATGGTCATTTCCTGTTTGGGTTGACCGGAGCTTGACATTGAGAACTGTTGCTGCATTATTCTCCACTGAAACACCTGTCACTGTTTTGGGGAAATATTCCTCGCTTGAAAAGGTGATAGCATAGGTACCTCTGTAAATGGGTCGGTAATAATCTCCATGGGGCAGGTTGGTATATACCCAGGAGCTGTCCTTATCGTGATTTTCTATGAATACTTTTGCAGAAATACCTTCTCCTGTTGCTGAATCGACCACGGTTCCGCGGACACCGTAAAATATCTGTTCAAAAAAGGTAAGTAACGCTTCACGGTTGTAACCGTAATAGGTATTCAGCTGGGACTCAGGCAGGGTCTTAGTATCATTTAGTTCAATGCAAAACTGACGGCAATGCCTGAAATAGAGTATCCAATCCAACCGTGTGCCATGTATTTCACCCCACCCGCTGAATAAATTGCACGCCCCGCCCTGAAACATGAGATACCCGCTCGGGCTGTTATCATGCGCCAGATCCGCATACTGGTTTGACACCATGGCAAACCAGTCATCATCCGCAGTTTTCTTTGACCAGCATGCCCAGGGCCATTCCACCGCCTCAATACCGCCATGGTAGTCACCGGACATCATAAAATTATGCTGCTTCTCAAATTCCATATAGGCCACAGTCTCTTTTGCCCAGGAGTTTCCGTCAGGGTGGTCGCCGCGCACCGGATCCGGGAAATTTCGGTTCATATCGATACCTTCGGCAGTATACCGTCTTGAACCCTGGACCGTATTATTATTTGTATAGTAAGTACCATCTGGATTAAGAAGCGGACTGATCCACATCTCCATACTATCAACGATTCTCGTTAACCGTGGATCGGTGCCATAACTTGAAAGCAATTCATCAATTATACGCAGCATAGCCACATAACAGAAGGTTTCATCGCCATGCATTGTCGAGGTATTATAAAATACCGGCTCCATTTCCCGTTCAGTAACATTATCAGATATCTTTGCAATCAGCAGCTTTCGCCCCTGAAAACTTTCTCCCACCTCATAAATCTTGCACAACTCCGGATATTCGGTCTCAAACTCATTCATCAAATTGAGGTATCCCTGATAGGTAGGATAGGTGTCCCACTGGCGGTTCTCTTTATCCGTATAATCCGACATCTCCGGATCAGGCATCAATTCACCGGGAGGCGTCAGCACCTCATAATAGAGTTTGTGTTCGAGGAATGTATCAAACTCGTCTTTATTCGCATACGCATAGAAAGTCTTCCCCGTGACCTTATCAATTGATATTATCTGTGCCAGTTTCTGTAAATCGTTACGAGAATTGACACATGACACAAAGTAGACCTCTCCCCTGTCGGCAAGATAATCCGAGGCTTGTTTATACGGATCATTGTTCAGAGGAAAAAGAGGATGAGAAATACCCAGGATCAGACAAATAAACACTCCACGTTTGATACGCTTCATCACGAGCCCCTCTGTATTTATAAACTTACTAAACCGACACCACACAAAACCGTTTTAATGCACACTCTCAAACTTCTGCACATAGGTCTGTCCTGCTGTCTTGACATGTACAATGTTAACACCCGGCGCAAATGATTTTGCGACAGTATACCAATCTTCCCTATTCGTGTTGAGCTGGAATAGTTCCTGTCCCTTTACATTGGAGATCGCAATCTCACACCGAGTATTAAAAGGAACATACATGGTATAGGCGTTTCCAATATCTCTAATCTTAATTGGTCTTTTTGCTGCAGTAAAAAGTGACGATTGAATCTCCGTACCGGCAAGAACTATGGTTAACGTGCCCGGGATTGAAACATTCGTTTGATCACATTCTATTTCTTCAACGAGATTAGTACCTGTTTTGTCATAAATCATCAGGGAAAGGGCAGAGACCGTTCCGCTTCCCTTGGTAGTCAGAAAGAATTTTCCCTGGCCGCCGTTACCAGCAAATTCTTCCCAGAATGAGCTGCAGTCCAGTCCGATTTCTCCTGAGAAAGATCCGGTATTGCCGCCGAATGCCTTACCATAGGTTTGGGTCTCGGTGGGAGAGGTGGCGCCTGCACTGGTGGCAAAACCCGAGGTAAAACTTCCTCCGCTTTTTCTGTAACCTTCCAAGGTGACCTTGAATTCAAGTCGTGGAATATGCTCAACAACTTCAATAAGGTACACGTCTCTCTCAGACTTAAACAGATTATACGGTACCCACATAATTCCGTTGTCACCAAAACTGGAACCCCAACTATTGACCAGCAGCACAGCTCCCTTGTTATTAGAGTTATAATACACATCATCATTGTAGCCAGCATACATCATAGCGTGAGCTGTTCCGGTACCGTCAAAGGAGGTTGCAATTTTACTGCCCGCTTCAGCAGAACCCTCAGGTATGGTCTTCATGCCAAAACTGATACCGGAATTAAAGGTAACACAGCCGCCTCTCTCATTACCCGTTCCATAATCATAAAACCATTGCTTGAGATCTTCCAGCCCTGCGCCGCCCGGATCTTTTATCTGATAATAATCATCACACCGGGTAAAATTTCCATTGTGGTAAGCTTCATAGGTGTCTGCCCATTCAGTGGTTTTTTCTGATCCTATTGGTGAAGGCCAATCATTTTCACTTACACAGCCAACTTTTTTCAAAATGTCCCAGGCATGGTAGTACCATATCCCGCCGGTTCCGCCGCCATTGAGAAAATTATAGGCAAAATAATACATACTTTTATTTTCCGACTCACTGCCGTCAGCACCGGTAAGAATATTCGCTTCCCATGTGTAATGGTGCCCTACACCGCTTGCGGCTGAGCAACTTCCGCCTTTCTGGTTTAAAACAGGGCTGTGAAATTCTTTCTCTTTGAAATGGTTCACTGAACTTGGCAGTTGACGAGCCTTGCTTTTATCCGGTTTCCATTCAGGAATACTTGCCAGTTTTGCTTTTACTTCTTCGGTCACTTCCAGCGGTGTGTAAATCCATGCTTCACCATCCGGATCCGGATTTGCGTTATAACTGCCTGTTTCATTTCCGTTTTCATCAAGAATCGGCCTGTCTGCAACAGATTTAGTCACGATAAAGAAACAGATCAACATAAGTGATACAGTAAATAATTGTTTTGTTAAAGTCATACTTCCCCCTCACCTGTAAATAGTGTAACATCCCCTCCGAATTGAACTTTTAAACATTTCCAGTGTTTCAAGTTCAAAATCCAATTACGTTACATCTGCTAATACGAGAATATCGTAACTGCATTCAGCGCAACAGTAACGGCAATTAAAAAAATCTGCGATTATGCGTACGAAAAGATCACGATTTTGCGTCAGAGCAGTAAATCATAACAATTTGAAGCCCTCCCTCCTTTCATATAAACACCTATTTTTTGATATACCCTTTAAACTGGACCTGAACATGACAGGCACTTTCAGGATCTGCCAGCCACGTATTGACCACATCAGTTACCGGCATCCACGTATAGGCTGTCTCATTCCCATTACCCGCTGTTACAAGGAAATTGAGGAATTGCGCTTTATCAGCTCCGTCCGGGTTAAAGGGATTACCGGTAATTACAAACTCACCGTTACTATCAGTAAAACCGGTCATCACCGCCGGCGTATCAACAGTAAAGGTTTTCCACCCGATGCCATAGAGGCTGACCGGTACATTCGGTAATGGTATTCCCAGTGTATCCCGCACTGTGATAGTGATATTCTTCGGAAACGCCCAATTCACCAGATTGCTCCCATAATACACGGAATCAGCATAATAGTTGACCACATTAGCCGTATATTCATCCAGAGTATTTTCTCCGTATGGCCAGTTCATAAATGATTTAATCCCGGAATAATCCTGATTGTTAACCGGATTATTCTGGGCTTTCACCACGAGCCACTCCAGCCCGACAACACCGCGAGCCATACCCAGGGCCCAGGCAAGCGCATCAATACTGAACTGGCTGAACAGCCCCTGCCCTCTGTCCACCTGGCATATTGTCCGTGACTCTGTGGTATAGCTGCCGATCAGATCATCAGTATCAGCATAATAGAGAAAACGGTAATCAAAACCATACAACGGTTTTTCTCTTTCAGCATTCAGGCTGCCACTAAACTGGTAAATCGAGTCAACAGAGAAGGACAACATACCATGTAACAGATCAGGATCATTAAATTTCTTTACCGTTTGGGCAATCTGGTCTTTAATTAATACTTGGATTGCATCAAGACCGCCGAATTTCTGCACAGTATTTACCGTAACGCCGACAATGCAGGAAAATCCCCATAGCGGCTTTACAAGTGTATCAATAACCCCGACAATTATTGTATCAAGCGATACAACGTGGGCCGTGTCAGTGATGAAAACACTCTGACTCTGAGTCGTGTACATGATAGCCGGTATTATTCCAGCCGGTACCGAATCAAGTATGACACCGTAATACCCGCCGCTGAGCAGCGTTCCTTCAGAGAGCGGTTTCTGTATAGCAGTTCCCTGAATGTAAATCGATCCATTTTTCGCAATGGTGTCATCAAAGACACAGTGAATGGCTCCTGGTATCCTGAGGGTATCTTTATGGGAAATGGTGTCGCCCTTAACCACAACCAGATCTGTGCGAAGGGCCTGCATACCGCTTGCCAAATCATAGATATGAATATTAAACATCCCCGTATCAGTGAGCGTAAATTGATACGCACCCTGATTATCTGTATTCACACTGAGTGAATCGGGCAGAGGAGCGTCAGTGACCGGATTATAGGTATCGGGAATAAGGGTTACTTCGGCATTCTGTCCCGCAGTACCATCGCTGAACACAACAGTTCCCACAACCATACTGTTCCCGGCCTCAGAGCCGCTGCCGGTATCCGCAATATTGGTATTCGAGCAATACACCAAGAAAAAAGCGAGGTATCCAATAATTAAATAGATATTACTTCTCATCAGTACGACTCTCCGTGTCTTGCGGCAGGTCAATTTCTTCCGACCTCGGCAGCAACTGAAGGCCGACAAAACAGACCATGTTGGGGTCATTACTCTCCCGCGCCATATTCAGCAATACCTTGCGAAAGTTCTGTATCTCAATTTTCATCTGCTCATAGGTTCCCCTGTTTACCCGCATTGTCAATGATGACATATCTCGATGCTCCGGTTTGATTGTATCAAGAGCATCAGCTGACTGCTGTAGAGTGGTGCGATGATATTTACGAAGTATTGTTGAGTTAACCTCCTTACCGGTAGTTATGAAATAATCGGTTAATCTGTACCTCCCCTTTTTATCTTTTTTCAGGAAACCGTTTTCTACCAGATACCGCACAGCACTCTTTGCCTGTGCCGGGGTAATTTTCGGTTTGCATTTTCGAGCCAGCAGGGTATAATCGTCCTGAAAATCAATAAGCACCGCCATTTCACGAACCAGGGGATAGTACCATTTTTGAAAAAACTGCAGCTTTTTATCTTCTATACGGTACTCTTCCTTGTAATTATACCGTAAATTCAGTATCTCTTTAAGATAATGCTCCTTTTGTTGTACCTTTTTTTCATTATTAAAGTGTATCAGTGCGGTGAAGTAGTTGCACTCCATCTCATTTAATTTCAGTGCATTACAGAATTTCTGTATGTATTCACCCCGTAATTTCCGCTGCTTTTTAATAATTCTGATTAGATAGCTGTGACTTGCAATACCTGCATTACGGGCAAACGAACGGAATGAGAAGCCGGTTTTATTGGCTTTCAACCACTCATATTTATCCTTCAGGAATTCAGCATAATCGAAGTAGTCGAAGATGTTTATCTTTTTTGTTTCCCATGCTTTCATATTTATATAATATAGGGACTAAATGGTTAAAATCGAGATTTTTTTTGGCAATTATCATATTTTTTGGCACCAATTATCACTTTTTTCTGTCTAAACAATCAATTATTTAGGCTATTATAGTAATTAATGGCTGTGTTTTTGGCACCAGTTTTATGATAGCTTTGCTATAAAAAGATATGGGAAAGGAAAGGTATTTATAGTAGAAGTTTAGGAAATAGGCAGAGTCAAGAAAAGAAAAAGCCGGCTCCACAGAGTGGGCCGGCTTTTAAAATCTCTATATAGAGAACTTTATTTCATAAAAATGTATTTACTAACAGAAGTTTTACCTTCACTGGTGACACTTACCAGGTGCATACCAGCAGCAGGAACATCAACCGTATGCCAAACACCGGCTTTCGAAACTTCCATTGAAGCGACTTCCTGTCCCATAACATTTCTGACAGAAATAGTATGTTTTTTAGAAAGAGGAACTTTAATAGCCAGCGTATTGTTAACCTGTTTTAGCTGTACCTGTTTGTGCAGCTTGCTGGTGTTTATAATACCGGTCCATCCAACGCCTATATCCTTAATTGCCGGAACCATGTTGCGGCCGGTAACAGTGACAGTAACCTTATTCTCATTATCCGGAACATCCACGGAAACCGTTACATCCTGTTTAGTACCATCCAGCATTTGGCAGGCAAGAAGGCCATTCAATTCACCGTAGAACCCAACCCGTCCGACAACCGCTGCACCCAGTTTAAGTTCAACATTCTGTGTGCCGGTTTCCAATTTATCAGGAGTATCTAAAGAAACTTCCTTTGGTGTATCGTTAAACATCTGCACTGACGGGTCGCCAAAGTAGGTCCAGGTAAGGGCTGTATTTGTATATGAGGAAGAGGTGCTGACATCTAATATCTTAGCAAGGCCGTTCGCAACAATTGCACCGACTGAGAGGCAGAGATCGTTGGCCATTAAACGAACCATCTCTTTCTCCCCATGCTGCGGTGGAGTCCAGGGCTGGCTGATATAAGAGCCCAGAAAAACCAGAGCGCCTGTGCCGTCAAGTCTGGTTGCATTCTCACCAATACAATCTTTTGTAAACTCACCGTTGTTGCAGGCAACGGAAATATCAACAAACAGCATGTCCGTATTGGTAAAAGAGCTGAATGTACTGGTGGAAACGCTTGCACCGGAGAATCCGAATGAGCCTGAACCACCGTGGCCCATGTAGTTATACCAGCTGATACCTTTGTTAACCGCCTCTTTAATCTGATCGGTAGTACCGCCCTGGCCCTGATATACCTCTTCCACCTCGGTGAAAGAATTGTCAAGCATTACCGTACGCATATCGCCAACCCACTCATAATCGGGAGGACTTCCTTCACTGCTTGCATGGCCGATACCCCGTGTATACCAGGTACCCTCCGGATCAGGCTCTTTTTCGTACTTCAGCACATTTGAAACCATGTTTTCAGCTTCACTGGCTGATGTTACACAGAATCTTCCTAAACATGCATCAGGAACATTATCACTCCCCGTAAACAGCACATAGGAGACATCCGACAAACCGCTGCCACCGCTGGGAGCAGAGATGTCATCAGAATCACCAACAACCAGAAAATACACAGCATCTTCATCTTCGAATTTCTTCTGGAAAAAACTTTGCAAAGCGGATGTGCCGCTGCCGCCGGTTTCATCAGGATATGTGTAAAAGGTTGTTTTGATACCTTTCATGTTTTTCCACACAATAAGCGGTTCCAATGCGGTCTTATAAGACGATGGCCCGACAACAACCATCACATCACCGTCTACAACTTCATCGTAACGCGTTTTTGCTAACGAGTAGTTAATAAAATTTTCTTTATATAATGTGTGGAAGGTGGCATTCACTGAACTGCCGACTTTGTCAAGCACGTTCACCGTTGAAATACCGGTCTGTTTCAGTTTCACGGTAAATGATTCAGCGACTTTCAAAATGCCTTTTGCGGCATTGTACTGGAAAGGCTGAAAATGAACTGCTATACCGCGAATCTTACGCATGATATACGGAGTTCCAAGTGACACCAGAGATTTTGGATACAATTCATCAACCATTGAAGCTTTATCGATTACGTAGGGAATTGCCGAAATATCCTGGTTGCGGTAGACAACGCCCTTTGACGGCAGGTAGCTGCTAACCTGGTATTCCTTGTACGTCACATCAAGCACCTCATAACCCATGGCTGCATTTCCCGGTATCATGACACTCTGTGTGAAAAATGGTAGCGCCGCAAAACCTTTCTTCTCAAAATAGGCGGCATCTTTTACATTAACCATGGTAAACGTTTGTCCCTGGAGTTGGACATTCTTAACGACAAAATGAGGCACCTCAAATTTGAGAGTACTCTCACTGCCTCTTTCGTCGATAAGTGAAACCGCTGCAAAAGAAAAGGTGGTACATAAAAGCAGAAAAACGAAGATCGCATGTAGATATTTCATTATACCCTCCCCAACTTGGTATAAAATCATTAATGAAACTGAGAAAAAATGATGATAATGAGCGGGAAACACAAAATATCAGATGTATTTTCCATATACCACTCCCAATTATTAACCTAATCCATGTGCGATTAAATTTCATAAAAATTGTCAACTTTATAGTCGCTTTTGCAATTTTCCGCTGACTTTTTCATGATTTTTACGATTTTCGTAGATATGATAGGGCATATTTTGCAGGTAAAAAAATTTTTTTGTGGGGAAAATGCGTTTTTCGGCTTCAACAAAATTGGAACAATTGGGCTATTTAGGTTTAAACCGATTATATCATGATAAAATGTATAGTTAAAGAAAAGGCCGGCATGAGAAAACTATTGATTTGATGTGAATGAAAAAATGTTTGTGTTGTAAAGGTTGACTATAAATCGATTTTCAACTAAAATCCTATTTTAAATTTGTGCAATGATACTATTCTTTATTTCTCTTCAAGAATCTTTTTAGTTTTATGATAATTCGGCAGGGCAAATTCATGCTTTGGTTCAATATTTATGGCTTCAAAAAACATCTGTAAGGCCTTTTTAATATCTCCAATACTAAAATATATAGTACCCAGATTATTATACACATCAGCATCGGGTTTCAATTTTATTGTCCTATTATAATATTTAATTGCATTCACCAAATCGTTATTCTCTTGATAAATATATGCTAATAATTTATGGACTTTTAAATCAGTAGTATCGATTTGAGCCAGTTTTTTAAAGTATTTGATAGATTCCGGATAATTCTTTTTCTTATAATAGTAATCAGCAACAGAATAAAGAACAGTTACATTTTCCGGATTTAATTTGTAAGCATTCATCAGTAGCCGATCATTGCTCTTATTATCAACGTACATTTGAAATAATTCTGAAGCGAGGATATTATTTAAATTTAATTCTCTTATTTTAGCAACCCTTTCGAGAGAAATCGTTTCATTTTTATTTACAAGAAAATGCAAGGGATTTTCAGCAAATTTTTTCAAATTATTTAAAATATTTCTTAATTGTTCATTTGAATGTGTCTGATTTGATGCCACATTAAATTCAAGTTCCGGTTTATTATCTATATACACTGATGCATTTTCAGTAAATTTTTTAAGATTTTTTGGCCCTAATATAATACTTCCCATGAAATTTTTAATAGTATTGAGTTTGTAATCTGCCCCACCCCAATAGAAATAGTCTAAATCAGAATGTACCTTTGCAATAGAAATTACTTCATTATACCTGTTTTCATCGATTACCGGTTTTACACCATTATATCCGACAATAATAAATTCATAACTATTAAACCATAAAACACTTTCCGGAAATATTTGTATAAATGTATTAATCAATGATTTATACTCTTCTAATTCAAAAAATGAGAGTGGAACAAACTGACACGCTACCCCTCCCTTTGAAAGCTTCTTTTTTACTGATTTATAAAAATCTTCAGAATAAAAAGATGCTAATCCAGGACGAAAAACCTGTCCGATTTCAATAGAGATAATATCATATTTTTTATTTGCATGTTTGACATAATTCCTACCGTCATCAACAACAAGAGTAACTCTTTTGTCATCAACCCATTGAGAATGAAAATGTTTTTTTATTAATGGTACGAGTTCTTTTTCAATATCAACACAGGTAAGATTTTTTATTGGATAATACAAAAAACGTTCTGCAACTTGTCCGATGCCAATTCCTAAAACTAAAATATCTTCCGGGTTCTTATGAGAAATCATCGGAATATGAGCGGCCATTGTCTGGTGTGTTGCCTCTTCTTGCCCCTGCCATAATCGATTGATTTCTAACGTTTTTATTTTTTCTTTGGATTTTACTATTGCAAGTGTAGAATTTAGTCCTTCCTTATAATCAATTAGAGAGCCTTTTGTGGCAAGGAAATCTGCGTGAAGTTTTGTTTTAAAAGAAAAAGGAATAACTATCCATATAAAAATGGTGCTGCCAATAAAAACAATTTTAGGTATAATGGATTTTCTCTTTTCAAATAAAAGTAATGCCATAATTCCAACACACATACTTAAAAATGTCACTATATAGAGACTCTTTTGTAAGCCTGCAAAAGGCAGAATAATAAAAGCCATTCCAAGAGAACCAATAATACCGCCACAGGTATTTATAGAATTCATGAATCCAGTACGTTTTCCTGCAATAGTAAAACGATGTGTTACAACTCGAATAACACAGGGATAGGAAATCCCTGCAAAAATTGAGGGTAAAAGGAATAGTATTGATACTATCCAAATCTGGGAAAAAATCTTTTCAGTATCTAAAACATCTTTCCAAAATGAATATGGAAGAAGAAGGATTGTTTGAACAATCAAACCTGTTAGTATTTGACTCCAGATAAAAAGTCTTAAGGGAATTTTTATTTTGTCCCGAACAAAAAAAACAATAAGACTTCCTAAAAAAATACCTGTCAAAATAACGGATAAGGTAAGCACATAGGTATATATCGTATTGTGTAGTATTAAAGTTAAATAACGAGTCCATAAAATTTCATAACTTAACATGGTGAAACCGGTAATAAAAAATAATATGGCGATACTTATTTCTTTGGAATGATTCAGCAGTTGATCTTTATTGTCAATCGCCTCCTCTTCAGTAGACACACTGTCATTTTCAGCAAATTTTAATGTGAGTATTATAACACCAATAATAAAATTTATCACTGAACCCAGAATAATTGACTGATTAATGCCAAGGTGTTTCAGTAAAAAAAATCCACAGAGAACACTTCCAAACACTGC
>CBDVBE010000195.1:0-11647 GCA_965372145.1 uncultured bacterium
AGTAATCCATACCAAGGGCCCAACCTGTGTCGAACAACGAAGTGTTTTTTCAAAATCAACTGAATGCAAAGTCCACGTCATGCGCAGGTCAAATGCTACCCACTCACCGTTATTAGCATCAAGGCCACACTTGAATTCAAATTCATCAGAACTGTTTGCAACTGTTGTCAGCATTGTAACATCACCATAACCACCGACAGAATCTCTCATTTGTATATAAGCATTAGAACTGCTTAAATAGCCTTGTACATTTTGTGTTGTGTCAACAACGGATTTATTCTCGATTTCTGCAACAAGTTTTACTGTTTCTCCGGGATTAAGCTCACCATCATTGTTACAGCCGATGCCATTATCAATAACCGTTATCTCTTTTAATAATGGATAGAATCCCGCACATTTTATCATATACATATCTGCACCTAACATCTTTTCTGCAGTCACTTTAGCGGCTGCATCAGACTCCCACATACTCGCGCCCAATTCGGTAATTATACAGTACATCCTGTAAGTTGCTGAGTCAGACCAGCCCCAATCCTCAGTTCCGCCGTTGAGTGCCCAGCCATCATAGGAGATATAGGAAGGGCCCCATTTTCTGAAGCGGCCGTATTCAGCCTGCTGTTCCTCACACATGGTATAATACGCTATTGAATCCTGTAGGGGTAAAGACACCTTATAATCATAGCCGAATGGTATGACCAAAACATCCTTCGCACTGTGATGATTCTGCCAGGTTCGAAAATGGTGATTATTTATAAATGTCATCATGGCTTGGGTCTCAGGCTCGGAAGCCGGGGATTCACCACGATAATTCATGGCGCTTGGGTTGGAACTTGAGTTTATATCATCGTATCCCCATTTATAGGGATAATTCCTGTTAGGATCCACCCCATAGGAACCATCATAATTTACTCTTCTGTTTTTACGCCAACTGTTACTCCCCCCGCCTTCAATGTATTCATACCCGTCAGGATTCATTATAGGAACAAAGTAGATTTGCCTATTGTCAACGAGCCATTTAACTTCAGGATCGGTATCATAGTTTTCGCAGAGATTATACATATCCAGTCTCACACATGCCGGCCCGATTACTTCACACGAATGCTGCGCACCCGAAATAAGTGCTTCCGGTTTTTTATTATCCGCATTCGGGCTGTTGGAAATTTTTACATAAAAAATGTCCCTGTTTTCGATTGTCTTTGGTGTTAATACTCCCCGTTTAACTATTTCCGGATGACGTTCCTGCAACCCATCAAGTATGGTATCTATTTCTGTATACGTAGGATAGTAGCCAAAAGGCCCGCTGTAAATCTGTTTACAGAAACTAATAACAAGTACTGCGAAAAGGAAATAAAATTTCTTTGATGGTATAACCATACAAACACCCCGCTTGCTGGTATTATCTAAACTGATACATAATTAGTATCTGTTAAATATAGCTTGTTTTGAATGTCATTCCGGCATGCTTTTGGCCGGAATCCAGCTTTTTAAGTGTTTAAGGGCATGGATTCCCGCCAAAAGCATGCGGGAATGACTGTCATCTGTCAATATTTAACAGAAACTAATTACCCATATGTTATGTAATATATCCCAAAACAGGCAAAAATGTTCAGGAAAAATGATGATGGTACTATTATTCTCTGGCGGAAACAGTGCGGAAACCCATGGATTCTTTACCGATATCAATTGCAAATGCATACAATCTCCACCAGGCGGTAAGTTGATAATTCCTGCTGGAGTAATATCCCCCTCGTAATATCCGGGCACTTGGGCTTTGCGGCCCTTTTTCAGGCCCTGTATAGTCAATCCGGCTTTTTTCACGCACACTTGACGGAATATCCCAGACAAATTCTAAAGCATTACCTGCCATATCATAAAGATGCCAGGCATTGGGCTTTTTCTGAGCGACTTCTTCAACTCCCTCAGGATTATCGGTTTTCTCCCACCAGGCATATTCACTTATTTCCAGGCTGTCCCCTGCTGTTATCGGGTATGTTGCCGTATAGGGAAATACCTGAGAAGTATTACCATCCTTGCCCCAGTAATACTCCTCCAGCCTGCCGCAACGATACGCATATTCCCATTCATCTTCAGTGGGCAATCGAAATCCGTTTTCAGTAAAACAACATTGCAAATCAGTAAGGTCATCTATTTGAAAGGTATTGGTGTCCACCCTCATTGACGTATATGTATAGCAGGTATCTTTTCCATACTGTTTGCTCTTCGCATTGCAATATAAAATCATCTGAAACCACGTAATATTCACCTTCGGTTTTAGTGATGTGGACGTGTCAATACTGAGAATGGTATGCCATTGTTCTTTTGTAAACTCAGTGGTGTCCATGGTTACCGCACCCATCACATTACTCCAGGCAGCTTCGGTAACTTCAGCCGTATCCATATAAAAATCCCGGGAAATAGCCGCAATAGACGTATCCTTACCGATAAAACATCCTGCAGGTATACGCACCATACCATTCTGCTTTTCACCGGTAAAAACGCCGCAGGTACACTGTTCAGTGGTAAACATAATCTCATTACTCTCACTGGACGCATTACTGTTAAATACAAATACTTTCGCATAGTAGATAGAGTTATCCTCCAGGCCATGCAGTAAACAGGTTGTATCATGCTTATAAAAAATGGTGGCTGCGAGGGAACTTGACTCTGTAATACCTGATTTTGTATCATAATAAAGATTATATGCTGAAAAATTCTTAGAGGTGAGTTTGGTCCAGGAAATAACCACTGCTGACGCATATACGGTGCCTGGCGCAAGGAGGGTGACTTTTTCCGGTTGCGTTAGTTCCGGGATAAATTCAGTACACCTGATGAAAAGAATCACTATGAGTAAAACATGATACGTACGTACCATTCTCTTCACAGTTTATCCTTGATAATGCTCAGTTTCAATTTCTGTATAATCCATGCTGTTTAGACATGCGGCAGTCCTTCTGTACATGGAATATAATACTCCAGCCGAGAATTTCCAAAAACGGTACTGCGCTCTCGCAGCCTGCTAAACAGGCTTGTATGTAAAAGGAGAGTGCCTATACGGAATCGAAAAATAGATAAACGAGTAGCATACTTTTTTTGTTTTCAGGGATATCTATTACCAGAAAAGTGTCCGATATTTTAACGGCTTAAAATAAAAGCCCCACACTTTCGGTGTGGGGCTGTATTATATACGGATTTGTCTCGTATTTCGATTATGCTGTTTCAGTCTTCTCAGGTTCAGGTTTAGTAGCCAGACTGACCACCAGCAGCGCAAGGCATGAGGTAAAAATTGCAGGCAGCACTGCATCCAGTTCGCCTATCAATGGATGAACAGTCTTCGCTAAAAAATCCTGTAAAAATTCTCCCCATAGGAGCGTGATAATGGTCCCACAAATTATAGAAGTAATCGCACCCGCTTTGGTCGCCCGTTTCCAGAAAAGGGCCGCTATAACAACCGGTGTAATTGCAGCACCATAAATAGTATACGCATACAGTGCCCGTTCAAATACGGTTGTTGACTGTTTGAAAATAAAGGCAACACCAAGGGCAAGTACACCAAAAAGCACAACGATGATTCTACTCATAAAGACAACCTTTTTATCATTTTCATCAATCTCTTTGTTTATAAAATTCAAATAAATATCCTTAATAAAGGTAGTGGCCGGTACAAGCAGGAAGGAATTGGCGGTGGAAATAATAATACCGACGACGCAAATAAGAAAAAGCATTCCCAATACGAGAGGCATAAAATGTTTTGCGGCATAGATGAGAATATATTTTCCACTTTCTGCCTCAGGCGTCATACTGCTGGCGATCCAGGCGCATACTATAATCAATATTTCTATAGTGAAAGAGACAAATATCAATACCGTTACGGCCTGCTTTGCCCCTTTAGCATTTTTACTTGCAAAGATCCTCTGATACATATTAGCATCACCCATAACAAGAAGAAAGACGGGCAGCATAAAATTAATAACGTCAAATACTGAGAATACTCCACCGATACTCATATGACTGGATTTACTCATTGTTGCGAATGCCTGCGACATACCTCCCAGACCCCCGGCTTTTGTCAACAATACAGGACATGCTATTACCAGTGCTGCAATGATAATACTTCCCGTTATAATATCAATATACGCAAGGCTTAACAACCCAGCCATGACCGTGAAAACAATGATAAAAGCTGCGGCAATAACCGTAGCCCATCCTGATGACAATTTGCCGTCAGTAATTACCTCAAGAACAAATCCACCGGCCATAAACTGATAGCTCACAATAACCATATAGGCAAGAATCAGAGCGATTACCGCCAGTACACGTGCTCTCTGGCCAAAACGCTGTCCAATCAGTTGCGGTACTGATGAGACCTCAATATCTCTGGCCTTGGTGGCAATGAACGATAGAATAATCATACCTAAAAACGAGCCTAAGGGCAGAAGACAGGCAGCAATACCAATCTCTGCGGTTTTACCGGCATTACCCACAATTGAGCCGGTGCCAATCCATACAGCGAGCATTGTCAGGACTACAATCCACGGCGACAGGCTCCTTCCTGCAATAGCAAAATCATCCTGCGTTTTAACCTGCCTGGCTTTATAAACAGCAATACCTACTAGTACAAATAGATACACCAAAATAGGAATAAGATAAACCATAATAAATCCACTCTTTTTTGAGGTTAATAAGGAATGTGTTTTATTGACGTAATTAAAAAGGTAGTGAAGAAAATATATAATGATAAATTGTAGTACTTAATAGAATTTGTATCTATAGGAAGAAATTTTAGCACATTACATGAAACAATTTGGAGGGGGTGTTGCATCAGTAAAGATGCAATCAGACAAGGATTATTGTAATAAATGCTGACTATTCTCAAGAATTTGTATCTATAAATCAAGTATTGTCTAAATTTTGGAAAGATACTTAATTTGCTTGATGCAATTTCACCAGCGAATACAGGGTATAAAAAAAGGCCACTTCATAACGAAGTGGCCTTTCAGTAAATATATAGTCAATATTCGTTAATATAGTGTTAACTTCTTTGCCACTTTCCGGTTATTCGAACTTAACTCTATAAAATATATACCGTTAGCAACATTTTTCGTATCCAAGTCGATCGAATTAATTCCTTTAGAAACATTTTTCTGTTTGAATACCTTTGCCAACTGTCCGTTCACAGAAAACAATCGTAGAGTATAATCTCCCATATGTGGTGCTAAAAAGGTAAGATATTGATGATTTATGTTTAAAATTCTAATATTATCAGTCTTTAATAATTCCTGCTTTTCGGATATGTTCGTTATATCCTGAAACGGGTGTGTTAAAGACAAATAGGCACCTATAATTTTTTTAGTACTATAATCCTGTACAAACGTGACAATACGAACATTCTCATAGCTCTGTTTTGCATCATTATTGGTATATGCTACCCTAGCCGTATTCTCCTGTCCGGCTGTCTGGTCACCAATAAACGATCCTGCCCCGGTTGGAAGCATTTGCCTGCACACATAATTATGGATAGCCTGACCATTTTTCGGTGCAGAACCGGTAGATTGTTGATAATTTACATTGTTTTCTATAACAGCGACATGCATCCTTATAATACCGGTACTAGTATAGTCTGAAAGTGCCTTTGAAATCACTGTTAAACTGCAACTATGGTTAGGATTAGTTCCGGTAACTTTGCTGGCCAAATAAAATTCAAAAATGGCATCCTGGTTAAACTCTTCATTTATAGTCGTAGAATTAATATAGTAGACATCATCAGGATTAATCTGGCCTATACCATCCGGCGGTGTACGGCCATTCAGCTTTCCCATGCCAAAATAGAACCAACCATAATAACTGCACCGTGTATCCCCATCATCAGTAGTTAAAAGATCTTTATAATAACAGATAGCTACGGCTTTATCCTTACACGTATCAAGCAGAGCATATAAATATTCTGATCGTTTCGTACAGGTCGTATCTGCACATTCTGTGGTGTCAGTTGTTGTCATCTGCTCAATAACAACAAATCTTTCGGCAAATAACGAAGAGGCTCCAATCAAAATACAAAAACATAGTGCTGCAAATAACTTTTTTACCTTTTTCACATGGTTCTCCTTTAATAAGGAAATTCTTGATCTCTGAACCCAAAGAGATTATATCACTTCAATGAATAGAAGTAAAGTTTTATAGTATTAAATATAATCAAAATAAATAAATTCCAAACCTTTTCCACTAAAAATGTGTCATTTTTTTCAATTTCCGGCACCATAAAATAGCTGCCACATGTAATAACAAACGGCCAAAATATTGGTGATATGAACTTGTTGTTCAGTTATATTCTTGCTTTGAGTAGGACCATGTAATCAATTTCGAAATCTTCAGACTAAACTACCGGAGAATTACCTTCGTAACAAATTTCTGGCTATTTTAACGTAACTCTATGAAATATATACTGTTAGGTATATTATCACGATTAAACCTTATTGTAACGATTCCCTTTTTTTAAAACCATTGAAGATTTTAATCTGGATTCTCCCATATTAACTTTCGAACAGCTATAATCTCAGGTTGAGGATAAAAAATATGGTTACAAAGCAGTGAAAAAACTAGTTTCATTTTATAATCGGTGTCACAACAGGGAAAGATGCTGTAATCTACTGATTTTATTAATGTTACAACTTGCAATGTAACATTTCTGTTTAAATACACTCTTAACTCATTGATATTATTAGCAAAAATAACTTTTTCTCATAAAATATTAAAAATTAAAATTGTAATAACTCCTATATTATCAAAAAGTTATGCCTATTTTACCACATGCAATTATTGTACCATTATTAATATCAATATGATACATAAATTTTAAAAATAAAAAAGGGCGTTTATAAACGCCCTATCATTAACTTCGATAACAGAAATTCAATTTTTTTTACATAATTATAAGCTGCCCCTGCAACGCACCGGCTTCTTTGATAGCCTGAAATATCGTGATAACATCACGGGGTGAAACTCCAAGAGAATTAAGGGCTTGCGCAAGATCTGAAACCGTAGTTGTCTGATCGAGGACAACCATTTCCATATCTTTCTCCTCAATAACCATCTCCGGATTCGGAATAACCGTGGTTTGTCCAAGCGTAAACGGTTGCGGTTGAACAACTTCAGGGATATTTACGATCTCAACTTTAATACCACCATGCGTCACAGCGACTTCGGAGATGCGGACTTTACCACCAGCAACAATGGTTCCTGTTCGTTCATTCATAACGATACGTGCGGCCATTGCAACGTTGAATGTTACATTCTCTACCTGGGAAATAAAATTTATAATTGTAATGTAATTCCTTATTGTATCACGAGATACAACACTATAATTCAAGTTAACTGTTGAGGGATCAACTGCTCTGGCAACTGTTCCTTTCAGATTTTCAATAGATTCTTCAAAATATGCATTTATTGCCTTTGCCATTGAAAACGCTGAGGTAAAATCAGGTGAAAAGAGGGATAACGACAGATCGTTTCCATCTAATACATTAAATTTATACTCTCTCTGGACAATCGCACCGTCCGGTATTCTTCCCACAAGTACATGATTTTTCTTAATATGCGTCAAACCTCTGTTGCGAATATCATATCCACCTGTTGCAAGCGGTCCCTGGGCACTGGCATATACCTCTCCATCAGGGCCCTGTATCGGGGTCATAATCAATGTGCCGCCTTCAAGGCTCTTTGCATCACCAAACGACGATACTATAACATCAAACTTGGTTCCCTGCTTTTTAAAGGGAGTTATTGTACCGGTAACCATCACAGATGCGACATTCCTGATACGAATATGTTTATCCGGCAGTTCGATCCCCATATTTTTCAGCATATTCTTTACGGTTTGTATGGTAAATATTGTCTGGTTTCTGTCGCCGGTACCTGCAAGTCCAACTACCAGCCCGTATCCGAATACCTGGACATCTTCCAGGCCGGTTATCGAGGAAACATCCTTTACCCGAACACCCTGTTGAGCAATTCCATGACTGGTAATCAGCAGAATTCCTGCAATAATGAGCCCTAACACTTTCCTTACACTGTTCTCCATAACATATTGTCCTTTTTAGAGTTATTGCACAACACACTCTCCAGCTTTCCCAGCAGGGTGAGAGTTCTCAAATTAAAATAACCAGTTCAGAAACCGTGCAAAGATTCCGGGCCTGCGACCGGTATTTGCAACGCCTTTTCCCGAATAGGTTATTTTTGCATCTGAAATGTTAAATGAATACACAGTATTATCCGATTCAATATCCTGAGGCCTGACAACGCCTGAAATCTTAATAATCTCCTTTTCCTCGTTAATTTCAACAATTTTATTGCCGTCTATTACCAGATTACCATTATCAAGGACCTCAACAACCCTGGCTGATATTTTTGCTACCAGGTTCCCCTCGCGAGAGGTTCCTCCTTTTCCATCATAGCCGATATTCATACTGCCACCTGCGCCAAACCCGGGAATTATATCCAATGGACCGCTTCCAGCAGAATTCTGAACTCCAAATGAATTCTTTTTATTGGTGTTGGTACTGCTCTGGCTCCCTGCTTTTGCATTTTCTAAAATAAGGACTGTAAGAATATCATCCTTTTTCATGGCACGATGATCAGTATAAAGGCTGTATACATTACTGCCATATGCAAGGTAACTCATTGATAATACTGCAAATAAAAGCATAACACCTACCATCTTTTTCATATCGCTTCCCCTTTATTCAGGTGGACAATACCTTTTCCTGCAACTTTTACTCGAATCAATTTATGTGTTTTCAGGTTTTCTACCCAGATCCTGTCTCCTTTCACTCCTTCTTCCCGTGCACGGGCAGGAACTGAAACCTTGATCGGGCCCTTATTTATTAGAATAGAAACATTATCGCCCTTATATACATCAGGAATCGCTTTTATACACCCTTTATGCAGGATAGCCCCTGGTGTCAGGATTCTTACAGCCTTTTTTCCTGTTACAGCATTTATATCACAATATGGCGTATGGCGAAAGCTGGTTATATCCATTTTGACATACTCAAGATTACTCTCGTTTATTATTTCATTGCGTGCAATTGTTTCAGCGGCACATACTACAGGGACCTGAACACGTACTTTACACATCACCGGAATGGTAAACTTCGTTTCATCCTGCGAAATTTCAAGTTTAATACGAATATTCCCTTTCGGATAGGGAGACATAAGGCCTTTTACTGCAATTCTGCAAGGTTTTCGGTAGCATTTCCACTCACGATCCTTATTTTCTATTGACACGGTATACTCATCAGTGTTCCAGGAAATACTCTCATGAAGATAGTCCAGGATATGTTCTTCGAAATCACCAACACTCCTTTTTCGGGCATCTGTGCTTATTTTAACCCTTTTTGCACCGCTCGCCTGTATGGTAATATTTTTATATTGTGGGCTAAGTACAAACTGAATAACGTCATACGAATTCATATATCGTGAATATCCGGCCGGGGCAGCATCCCCCACAACGGTTTCCCGTAAAACAGAATATTTTGATTCATCCAGTTGCCCATGGATCTCTGCAATATCCTGCAATAATACCTTTGCTTCATTCACCAGAACCGAATCAAAAAAATGTAGTTTGACGGATTGAGCTGATAGAGTAATACAGGAAAACAGGGTAAAAAGAAACGAAAGATGATAACACCACTTTGGTATTCTTACCCGATTGCAGCACTTAAAGTTATTTATAATATACATAGTCATATTTTAAGTTAATTCAAAATATTATCGCTTCAAGTTATTTGCTACCTGCATCATTTCTTCAGAAACCTGAATCGCTTTTGAGACTATTTCATATGCACGCTGAGCTGTGATCATACTAACCATTTCATCAACGATCTGCACGTTCGATGCTTCAGTATATCCCTGCATGATAACACCGGTCCCCTCTTCACCCGGCCCGTAAATTACCGGCTCGCCGGATGCTTCAGTTACCACAAATAGATTATTGCCAAGTCCCTTTAACCCTCCCGGATTGATAAACCGGGCGAGCTCAAGTTGACCGATTTCAGTCGTAGTTTGATCCCCTTCAAGCCTGGCATGGACAAGACCATCACCAGTTACTGTAAGGTCCTGTGCCCCTTCCGGGATAACAACCTCAGGAAAAACAATAAAACCGTTCGAAGTGACCACAGTACCGTCACTGGAGAGTTTGAACTGACCATCACGGGCATAGGCTGTTCCGCCATCAGGAAGAGTAATCTGGAAAAATCCCTCACCCTGGATCGCCCAGTCCAACTCATTTCCGGTCTGATTGAGGGAACCCTGCTGGAAAATACGCTGTGTTGCAGCCGGCCGGACACCAAGACCGACCTCGATACCCGCCGGAGCCATTCCTCCCTCAACATTTCTGATTCCGGGCTCTCTCAGTGTCTGATACATCAAATCCTGAAACTCGAGTTTCTGCCTTTTAAATCCATTCGTATTCACATTGGACAAATTGTGCGCTATCGTATCCATGTACAGTTGCTGTGCTTCCATCCCTGTTGCTGCTGTATACATTGATCGTATCATAACTCACCTCTTTTCAATTATTTAACTAATTTTCATTTTCATCTTTCGCTTTTCGTCTTTCGTCTTTTAACTTTCAACTTTAGGCACTTTCAACTTTAAGTACTTTCACTTCCTATCCCAGTCTTCCAACAGAATTCACTGCTTTATCCAGCGTCTGATCCTGGGCATGCATCGCTTTCTGACCAGCTTCATAGATCCGAAATGCCCGAATCATCTCAACCATATTCTGCACAGGGCTTGCATTCGACCCTTCAAGAAATCCCTGTTTCATGAGAAAACCCGGTGAATTTACTACAGGGTTGTTAGGCAATTCAGGCCGGAAATAACTGTTTCCATCGCGTAAAAGCCTATAGGGCTTCTTAAAATCAACGATTCGCAGTTCACCGATACTCATATCATCCTGAAGAACCTCACCATTGGTGTTAACCTGCATTTTTCCACCGTCCCTGTCAATCCGGATAAATCCCTCTGTTGACATCACTTTTGAACCATCCGAGGTAACAAGGAAACCGTCGGGATTAAGGCTAAAGTTCCCATTACGGGTGTATCTGACCCCATTCGGAGTCATAATAGTAAAAAAGCCGGAACCCTTTATCAGCAAATCAAGATTATTTCCTGTTTTTTTCATGGGACCTTCACGAAAATCGACATATACCTCATCCACCTTAATATCACGATTGGCAAAAACCTTATTTTCGTCATTATTGAGATATTTTTCATAGGATTTAACAAATAAACCACTCTGTTTAAAACCGGTGGTATTGATATTGGCGAGGTTGTTGGAAATCTGATCCTGTTTCTGCATTTGGGAGGTCATTCCCTGCATGGCGAGTTTGATTCCCTGAATCATGATTTTTCTCCGCGGGAAGAGGTTAGAATGCTCTCGAATAGAGCCTGCAGATAAATATTTAGCATATTTCATGCCGGAGTTGAAATCATTTATAACCTATTGAATTATAAGAAGATTACAAATCAAAGAAACGATATCACACCTATATATGTGGGAGTCTTATTCTTAGCAGGGGCATTTTTTGCCCCATGTAATATAGAATTTATTCTATAACAAAATTCAGATGATTTAGCTTACTTCAATCAA
>CBDVBE010000196.1:0-11567 GCA_965372145.1 uncultured bacterium
AACCCTGAACCCTGAACCCTGAACCCTGAACCCTGAACCCTGAACCCTGAACCTGTGAACGGTTACTATATTAACAGGGATTGAAGACGAGGGATAAAAGCGGATGCTCTATTAAAAGTGAAGCTGCTTTTTATTCGCAAGTGTGTCTTTTATTGGAATGGTAAGGCTGGTATCCGGTTTAGTCGAGCTATTTTTTTTATTATTTATAACATGGATCAGGGAGTCTGTTCCTGTTAAAAAGGTGTACATGCTGTCGTTTATCATATGCCGCCGGTAAAGATTATCACCGATAACACGGAGACGTTTATTAAGCAGTATTGATTTGGTGTAATGAGGATTAAGCTTATTTGGCTTCGCAAGTACTGCTGCAAGACGTGCCGCTTGATCAGCCGTAAGATTCTTGCATGGTTTGCTGAAATAATACTGAGATGCTGCTTCACAGCCGAAAATATGTTTGCCCCACTGTGCATAATTTAGATATAGTTCAAGTATTCGTTCCTTTCCCAGAAGTGTCTCCATGAGTATGGTATATGCCAGTTCCTGATATTTTCTCGTAAACTTTTTCTCTCCGCCGACAAAAAAGTTCTTTGCCATCTGCTGGGTAAGGGTGCTGGCACCATGTTTAAGGCGATTTTTCGAACGGTTATATTCGTACGCATTGAGAATTGCAACCAAATCAAAACCCGGATGTACATAAAATCCATCGTCTTCAGCGGCTATAACAGCTTTAACAAGAATATCAGATATTGAATCAAGAGGAACAAAGATATGCATTAACGTATCTACTTCAGTGGAATCTTTCATCCTTTCTCGATAAGAGGTCATATAGCGTGTCTCTGCGGGATTCTCTGTTCCAAGCCTTTTTACGTTCAGAATAGGCTTTGAGATATAGAGTGCTGCGGTAATAATTACTATCGTTCCGGCAACAGAGAATAGTACTGCATACATCAGGAAGATACCTTTAATTATGCCCCAAATGATTGTAAAGGTTTTGAGCGCAATTTTTAAATAGCTGATTGAATTTTTCTTCCAATTCATTTTTCTAACGCGGGAAGAGTATTTAAACTTTCCTTAATCTGTTTCCAGGAGAAGCCATTATTCGGTTTATTTTTTTTATCGGATATTTTAAGATACTGCATGCCGGCCTGTGATGCCGCGATACCGTCAGTGTCATCACGATCACCGATTATTAGAATCATTGACGGTTGCAGTTGCCACGACTCTGCTATTGCGTGTAACGGGCGAGTGCAGGGTTTCAAACATCCTTCGGATTCTGAGGAGAGCAGTGTATCAAAAGTTGAACATGGAATATCTAAACCGTTTAAACGTTCCTTTACGTGTGCGAAATCGGAAAGGACACCCAGCTTGTAGCCTTTCTGTTTGAGTTGTGACAATACCGTATTGATTTCAGGTCGGGAGCCTTTTAGAAGCGGCATTATATTGTCAAATTCCCGATAAAATCTATTACTAATCCATGCAAGCATTGTTTCTTTATTACCCATTTTTACTTTCTGAGAAAGCTTCTCTGCCATTGCATTAAGCAGCGATTCACCATTGCCCATATCCTTTCCGGAAAATGTCTTACGAATAGACAAATACCCGGGAAGAAAGAGTATGTTCGGGAAAAGTTTTATCGTGAGCAGTGGTTTCATAAACCACTGCATTTGATAAAGCGTTCCATCGAGATCGAAAATAATACCCCTGATATTTTTGGGAAGTGAGATTGTCATAAAATTAAAGATTTTTTAAAATGTCTGATACTCCAATTATCCTGTAATTTCTTTCCCCGCTTTATAAATATTATCAAACAGTGTTCCAAGGCTGTCAGTAGGGGTTGAGGAAAAAGCGATCCTGAGTAAATTGCCGGTTGCAATAACACCGGTACTATAATTATTAATTAAAAGTTGTCTTAATTGCTCGGCATCAATTTTATCTATTATACGAATGCACATAAAATACCCGGAGTTAAAAGGGAGTGGTTCAAATATCTCATCATATTCAGGATGGCTTGCTAAAATTTCCCGAACAGTTGTATAGCGCTTTTTCAGTGTGGTATACCTTTCTTTTTTCTCATTCTCATAGGTGTCCGATTTATAGGCCTCAAGTAATAATGACTGGCCTGGGTGAGACGCATTGGATATCGTTCCCCGGACTGCCCCGGCAAGTTTTGACTCAAGTGCAGCATAGAGTGCATCAGAATTTTGACGTGTTCCGAAGGTCATGAATCCTACCCGGAAACCCCAGGCATAATCTTCTTTCGTTGCGCCATCAAGTTTTACCGCTAAAATGCGATGGTGCGCATTCGCGAGGGAAGCAAAGAGCGATTCGGTAGAAACTCCCGATTCATAGACAAGGCCGAAGTAAGCATCATCAGTAAGAACGACAAGGTCATTACCGGCTTCGGCAGATTCTATCAACACCTCGACAATAGTACGAGCTTCATCATTAGTGGGGGTATACCCGGTTGGATTGTTAGGGAAATTCAGTAGTACAATTCTTTTACCGATGTCCCCTTCACCGAGTTTCTGTTTTAAACCCTGCACATTAAAACCGCCATCCTCAGTAAAGGTTTGGTAGGTGGTTATCCTGCCATCCCATGTTTTCTCAAGAACCAAACGATAATTACCCCAGAAGAGATCGGGAAGAATAATTGCATCGCCGGGATTGACAAATAAGTATCCGGACAAGGAGAGTCCATGGGTTAATGCACTGGTTACGATTGGTAAAGAAATTGCTGCGTCGGCAAGCGCTGGGTTTTTTGTATACATCATTTTTTTCCACAGCTTCCGCAAATCGGGCATACCGGGGCTTTTTGCATATGAGAATACGTCCTGTGGCGGCAAATCGATATGGTGCGCGATTGAGGATAGGTGCATAGTAACCGCATTATCTTCAAGGGCAGAACCTATTGTCGCGTTTATTTCACATGCTTGTGCCTCTGCCGTCTGGCCGAGGATCCCTTTTTTCGGGAAAAAAATTCCTTTTCCCCGTTCGGAAAGAAGATTAAAGACAGACGGATTAACCTGCTGAATTATTTCATTCAGTTCGACGGCCTGTTGGTTTAATGCCATGTGATACGAACTCCATATTTGTTGTTTAAAATCCATATAACAGCCGAAGATGTGTTTCTTCCTGTAACTCCGGCTGAAGATATCTCTATAAAACATATCTGTCCTACCGCGTTTCTAAAATATACCTGTTTATAATTGTATGTCAATATCACAGATAACATCGGAGAAAGTTATTTTCAGGGTACAGGTAAAACAGCATTTATTTTGCGGGACATTCCCTGTATTAGATTGTATTTTTATAACCGATACGTTTTTTTTGTTGTCTTTTTTAGAATACATAGGTATGAAAAAAACCGGACTATATAGACCAGAATATCCTTTTTTTGAGTTCCAACCGGTGAAATGGACCCCGCCGGGTATTATAAAAAAAGGAAAAGATAGTTTTATCCATTCGGTTAAACGCGATCATGGAGTAAACGGTGGCTTCAGGCTGCATAATCCTAACGATGAAATTAATGATCGCCGTAACTTCATGGAAAAGGTGATAATAGAATACCGAATCGGTGGGACAAGTTACAGTTTGTTTACGGTGGGTGATTTTTTTGAAGCTGAATATGCCTTTAATGAAAAAGGCGGAGGTAATATCATGGGTGATATTGCTGAACGTATATCCCGCCGTATTACAAAATATTTTCTTAAGCATTTTTCCCGGCAGGGAAGAACGGGCGGTATATTTGATGAACGATTCGATCCGGCAGAGCGAAATAACTTTATAGTTACCCACACCGATAAATATGTTTTAAAAATTCAGAACTATCCAAACCTTGTACTCCTGAAGAAATCCGGAAGCGGTAAATACGGCTATGAAAATATCAAAGAACTTGATGGCCTTTTTGATTTTCGCTATAAGAAGAAACGACACATTCTGGTGTTGGAGAGTAAGCTTGACAAAATAAATGTCAACAGCAAAGATCTCATTGCCAATCTGTTTGTTCCGCTCCAACAGCTTTTTCCCGGTGCAGAATTTTCCTATGTGCTTTTTTCCGACAAAGGTGCTATCTACAGGAAAAGGGAAATGCAGCGGCTGCGAAAGCTTAAACTACTCCCGATAAGGATTTATCGTGAGTTGAAGAAACATGGTATCGGGGTACTCTATTTTACCTTTAATGAAAACCGCGATGATTTTGAAAAAATAAAGAATCACCTGATAACGCAGTACCGTTCCGTTGTCCGTCTCGATGTCCAGTTATATGGAAAAATGGTACTGTCAGACAAGAAAATTGTCCTGTTTGACGGTGGAGAAACACCACGGATAAAGCTGATTAAAGACCATAAACACGGTATGTGGCGAGAAGTTAAACTCTATCATAAGTATAAGAAGGTATAGCGCTGATTAGTGTCTGGCCGGAAAGTACCTATTTGCAGTCATTGTCACTAGCGTTCTGAAGCATAAGGAGGTTCAGACTGCGTCTGTTTCTATTATGTCTCTTGTGCTTTCCGGTATTCTTTTCGGCCGGAATCCAGCTTTTTTTAATGTTTTAAGGCATGGATTCCCGCCAAAAGCATGCGGGAATGACGTTTTCGGCCAGGCACTAATTAGTGTCTGTTAACAATTGACAAATCGTCCTTGCCCTCGTTTCTGAATTACTTAAAACAATTGAATTTTCGAGGACGATGGACGAGGACGACGACGAGGACGAATTGGATTGTTCATTCTTAACAGAATCAAATTAAGTGAATATTTGTAAACAACTATCCTTCCAACACTTCACTATTTTAATCCCCCTTTGTGATTAAACAGCGTTGAATCAGGCAGCTTCTTTTTCTGATTAAAATGGGAAAATACCCTAGTGATTATTTTTCTTTGGACAGGACAGAAACTGAAATCGAGTATATAAGTGTTGATACCAATTTCGGCCAGTTTGTCTCTGCGATGGGTGAGACAGAGTGGCCGCTCTCCAAGCAGGTAATAGAATCCATTACGTTTTTGTGTGAAGAACCCTGCCTGCTGGTTTTCGGTGAGGAATGAATCGTTAGCCGGAGATGGCTTCAAGCGGGATATAAACAGGGAGATATAGGCAAAGAGTACTGCAATCCCATCTTCATTTGCTGTCGCCTTGAGATTCAAGATGTCATCTTCGAGTGAATAAGTAAATCTTGAAAACCCGCTTTTTTCAAGAAATACCTGTGTTGCCCGGTTGGTACACCAGATGGTTGTGTCCGCAAAACAGCGTTCATTCGGGGGAAAGAGGTATTTCTGGCTGATATGGCTGCACATCCAGGTTGTAATGCCTCTTTTTTTAAGATCCGCGATCGATTCTTTCCAGAACGGTATATCCTGTTGCGGTATGAAAGGGGGGAGTGCAAAAATGAGTTTTGAAATCCATTTTTGTATTATTTTTTCGTACCGTTTAATGCTTTGTATCGAATTTTTTCCGCAATGCAGGATTATTCCATCACACGGTATAGATTTTAAATGATAGAGCCATTCAAAATTGTCAAAGCGTAAGTAAAGTATCGATTTCTTTTTTGATACTGAACGTTTTTTTTGCGGCGCGTATTTCCTTAGAATACGGCTACTAAAAGGACAGGCCTTGGGATAGGAGACAGGCATACAGTCAATCTGTTTCTTCCCCCATTTCATTTTGAGTGAAAGATTTTTGCTGATTAAATAAACGGTGGCACCTTTACAGGCACGCTCAGTATCTTTGATAAATACCTGTACTTTTTTATCCTGCTGTTTTATGCTGATTACTTTGGCATTAAATCCTTCAGCTCTGTTATGAAGGTGAAATCTAATTTTGTCACCGGCAGCAATTTTTTCTTTGGAGTCAATCAAAACAAAATTATCGCGCACCTGTATCACGCTACCAAGAAGAATTCCCGCTCCGGGTTGGGAAGACACGTCAATGACTCCTTTGGGGTCTGGTCCGGGGAAAAACGCATGTGTTTTCTCACGTCCGAAATCATGGCGGAGTGCATTTTTTATTTCCGGAATGCAATTCGGTGTGTTAATTGCTTTTCTGTATGAAGAAACCACAGTATATATGTAGTCTGCACTTTTCATTCGCCCTTCGATTTTAAAACTTGTGATGCCGATGTTTTTCAAATCCGGGATGAAATCCAGCGCACATAAATCTTTGGGTGAAAAGAAAAATCCAGGAGTGTTGTCCGCTGCAAATTGCCGTCTGCATACCTGGGTGCAGCACCCTCGATTACCGCTTTTACCACCGAGGTAACTTGATGCAAGGCAGAGGCCCGAAATTGAGTAACATAATGCCCCATGTATAAATACTTCCAGTTCAAGTTCTGTTGATTTCTTTATTGCTTCAATTTCAGATAACGTGCACTCACGGGAAAGAGTTATTCGCTTGAATCCAAGCTCTTGCACTGCACGTGCACCTAAACTGTTGTGTACAACCATCTGGGTACTTGCATGAAGAGTGAGTTTTGAGAAATTATTCCTTGCGATCTCAGCAATCCCAAGGTCTTGCAGAATAACAGCATCAATGCCAATCTTTTCAAGCTGATAGAGGAGATCAATTACCTGCCTCAATTCATTTTGTTTGACAAGTGTATTAAGAGCGCAGTAGATTTTGACCTTTTTTTTATGGGCAAAGGGGACAAGATACGAGAGTGTTTGCATGGTAAAATTAGTAGCCCGCAGGCGTGCATTGAAGTCTTGTAGACCGAGATAAACAGCATCTGCTCCGGCTTCAAGAGCAGCATGGAAACCTTCCAAGGAACCGGCAGGAGCGAGTAGTTCAGGTTTTTTCATGTGTTATTTCGATTGTCGGTAATTATGGTGTTATATAATCGATTTTCTAATAGAGAGGAATGGCGGATGGCGCATAGTTTCATACCAGTCTGGTATCCCGGCACTCCTTACTCATCATAAAAATAGGTTATTCCCGGTAAAATAAATTGATGAACTGAATGACAATTGGTTAAAAAGACACCCATTTCAATAAAGTGTCACGGGGGAGAAACAATTGTTGTCGGCAAAAAACGATTCTCAGAGCCTGTAGAAGTCAATCCTAAAATGACAGAATGATAAAAAGTTGTTTTTTATTACCGTTCCATAATAGTATATTCCCATAAAAGCTATCTTGGATTATATAGTAACAAATCGTTGTATTCACTACAATTTTTTACACATTCCAAAAGGGGAGGTTTTTATGAGTGAAACCGTAAAAGCCACAATCATCGGTACAATCATTATCGGCATTTTCATGCTGGCTTCTGTAAAGATGGTGACAGGGACAGTCTGGGATATGGCGCGCAGGACCAGGGCTTTCGTTGAACTTAATAAAGAAGAAGCGCGTCGGATAGTTGTACAGGAAAAACGAAAAGCCAAGGAAATATACATGGAAGCAGCGAAGGCTCAGGAATAATAGCTGTCGGTAGTGTGTGTAGGTAAAATAATAGGGCACTTCCAGATACTGGGAGCGCCCTTATAATTATTCTGCAGTTATAGTAATTAGTATCTGTTAAATATAGCTTGTTTTGAATGTCATTCCCGAATGTTTTTGTCGGGAATCCAGCTTTTTAAGTGTTTAGAGGCATGGATTCCCGCCGAAAGCATGCGGGAATGACGGTCATCTGTCAATATTTAACAGAATCTAATTATGTAAATTAATTGTTTTTTCGTATTGTGTATTAGTATCGGTAATGTTCTGGTTTGTAAGGGCCCTCAATCGGGATACCGATATACTCGGATTGTTTTTGTGTCATTTTTGTCAGTTTTACACCGAGTTTTTCAATGTGGAAACGTGCAACTTCCTCATCAAGCTTTTTCGGGAGACGGTATACACCGAGTTCATATTTCCCACGGTTCTGCCAGAGGTCAATCTGGGCGAGTGCCTGGTTCGTAAATGAGGTCGACATGACAAATGAAGGGTGCCCTGTGGCGCACCCGAGGTTTACTAGGCGGCCCTCAGCAAGCATGAAGATTGAATGCCCGTCTTCGAATGTATATTTGTCAACTTGTGGTTTAATAGTGGTTTTTATTATTCCGGGTACATCGTTGAGTGCATTAACCTGGATCTCATTGTCAAAATGTCCGATATTGCATACAATAGCCTGATCTTTCATTCTTTTCATATGATCAACGGTGATGACTTCGCAATTGCCGGTGCACGTCACGTAAATATCACCTTCACCTAGAGTATCTTCTAAGGTTTGTACTTCATATCCCTCCATGGAAGCTTGTAGTGCACAGATAGGATCAATCTCAGTCACTATTACTCGAGCACCAAATCTACTTAAGGACTGGGCGCATCCCTTTCCAACATCACCATACCCACAGATAACTGCTACTTTTCCTGCAATCATCACATCAGTAGCACGTTTGATACCATCAGCGAGTGATTCACGGCAGCCGTACAAATTATCAAATTTTGATTTTGTAACAGAGTCGTTAACATTAATTGCGGGGAAGAGAAGCTTACCGGCTTCCATCATTTGATACAGACGGTGAACACCGGTGGTAGTTTCTTCCGATACACCGTAAAGTTCTTTTGCAATCGTATGCCAAAAAGTATTATCTTTGGCATATACTTCTTTCAGGAGATTCTTTATTACCTGTTCTTCATGATTGTCAGTCGGTTGATTCACCCACTCATCACCTTCTTCGAATTCATATCCTTTATGAACCAGAAGCGTAGCATCACCACCATCATCGACGATTAAATTAGGCCCTTTCCCACCAGGAAACGATATCGCCTGGAGCGTACATTTCCAGTACTCTTCAAGGGTTTCCCCTTTCCATGCAAAAACCGGTGTGCCGGTTTGTGCAATAACAGCAGCAGCATGATCCTGCGTTGAAAAAATATTACAGGATGCCCAGCGTACATCGGCGCCCAACGCTTTCAGCGTTTCGATAAGAACTGCTGTCTGTATAGTCATATGGAGTGAACCGGTAATGCGTGATCCCTCGAGCGGTCTTTCAGTTGCAAATTTTTCACGTATAGCTACAAGGCCCGGCATTTCATGTTCCGCAATATCTATCTCCTTGCGTCCAAAATCAGAAAGGTTTATATCGGCAACTACATAGGGGATATCTGAAAAAGTATCTATTTGAGGGGACATAACAACAACTCCTAAAAAAATTAAGGTATAATTTATTAAACGAGATTCTTTATTTATATGGAAATATGAGCCATTTAAAATACTCGATTCCTGAATAAAAAGCTAGAAACTATACTGTATTTCATATAAATCTATTGTAATACGTATACCTGAATTAAAAATTAAAAAAGAAAAAATTTTCTTGGTGTAAGTAAAATATTCTGAATGGGGATTTCTGTAAGGCTTTGATATTTAATAAATTGTAAAACTTTTAATAGAAAGGCATATTTAAAAAATAATTGGGAAAAGATATCGAAATACTTCAGAATAATAATTTTCTGATATAGTTCTTTAAATTTTATGCATTTTTAATAGAAATATTAAACCTTTTCAACATTTTAACGACTATCTGTACATTATGGATCAGAGGATATCTAAACGGAGATAAATTTTAAGGAATAAGTAAAATTACCTAATTTGGAATGTTTTTTTTGCTTTTTAGCCTGTATAATTGATATTTTGTTATTTTACAAGGGAATTGGTTGAAATTAAAAAAATAGACGTAATTTAGGGAATTTGTGTCTATATTATATGGTGAAAATGGTTTATAAGTTAATCGTGCATCCTACTTAGATTTTTTAAAGAATTAATTTATAATAATCTAAAAGAAAAAAATATATTACTTTTCGTAATTTAGGATTAAACAAACAAGGGGGGAGATAGTGTTTAACCAATCCTTTTTATCACAGTGTTTTACCTGTCGTATGAAGTCTTTTGTTGTGGGACTTTTCATTCTTTCTGTTTTAGTGGGTTTTTCACATGCAGAGATGGAGGAGGCATGTGAGGTGTTTTATCATGGAGACGTCTCGCATTTAAAAGACTCTATCGTTGTCGTTCCTGAAGAGGTTGTTGCCCTATCGTCAAATGTGACTGTTGACCAACCTATCGATTTCATAGAGATGCTCGCAGGGACGCCGTCAATTCTTTTCCTCATTGACCACTCAGGCAGTATGAGCGGTTCTAGTACCAATAATCCTGGTCAGGACCGTTGGGGAGAACGATTTAAGGTGGCCTTTGCACTGGTTGACAGTATCAATAAACTTTTCGATAGTGCAGAAGTGGCGGTGTCGGTATTTCGAAAATACCTCTATTACGATCCTGAGGATGACAGCAGGTTTAAACAGTGTCCGCAACAGGATACCGGAGCGTATTTGCCGTTTTTCAAGCTTGATTCATCCTATGCACCGGATGGGAAAATGGGGTACGATATTGTAAAAGAGTATCTTGACTATGATACGGTATCTTCAGGCAGCTATGATTATGTTGATCTGAAATATAGGCCGTCAAATTTAAGCATAAACGGTGGTAATACCAATATCACAGCAGGTTTTCATGCAGCAAAAGATGCGTTTAAAACAGCCAGATATCCAAAAAAACAACAATTTATAATCTTCTTCTCAGATGGTGTGGCAACGTATCCCGGACAACAGGGGAGCCAGCAGGCAAATCAGTATATTGAGGATGTAAAGGCTGATATACCCACGACCTTTACCATATATTTTACCCAGGATCCTAATCCGCCTCAGGACCTGATTGATATGACCGATAATATCAAGGCGAATAATTATTCAATAATGAATGACAGCAGTGCATTGTGGGCCATTGACCTGGGACAGCAGACATTGATGGCGTTTCTGGTGCAGAATGTGCTGAAAATCATTACGGGTACGATTGTCTCTAATCCGATTGATATAACGATTGATGGTGCGACGGTCAGTAATTGGAGTGGCGGGGTGTTTACATTCAACAGTCTTTTCCCGCTTACCGGCGAGTTAACAGAGTTTGACTACGACATTAACTATAAGATCGCAAAGCAGGTTATTGTCTGGGATACGGTAAACCTGGAATGGGATACTTCAATTGTCCAGTCGGATTCATCAACCGAAGGTTCATTTGAGATTCAGGTTGTTGATGGAGCAGACCTTCCTGATTCGGGGTATTTTCCGGACAAGTTTACCATGGATTGCTGGGAGCGTGAGCTTAAATTTTATAATGGCAATAACGAAATTTTTGTAGCGAACGAAACCATGAACGATCTTGAAGTGAGATTCCTGTGGGATTCAGGCGACGCCGGGTACAAATATTCCAATGTCATAGTGGATCTTACCACCACAGAAGGCAATGCTCAGGATAAGGAGACAGTGACCTTATCAGAAAACGGCCCGTATTTCTTTAAGGAATTCCCGCAGGCGATACTCGCGGATAATCAAAACCCGACCCAGGGAGACGGGATAGTTCAGCATTATGCGTTTGACAGTCTGATAGCGACATTCAGAAACAAGGAGAATCCTGAACTGCCGCTGGATACACTCAGGTATGGTATACCATTCAGACTTAACGGCTACATTCAATCCCAGGCAGCCTACTACTATGACCGGACCGCTGACGGGTATGTTGACAGTATTGTGGTGAAGATCACGACCGACC
>CBDVBE010000197.1:0-11558 GCA_965372145.1 uncultured bacterium
AATTGTAAATTTTGTATTCATACTTTTATACTTAGTTTCTGTTAAATATTGACAGATGAACGTCATTCCCGCATGCTTTTGGCGGGAATCCATGCTTATAAACACTTTAAAAGCTGGATTGTCACTCCGTTTTGAACATTGTGGTGCTTTAATCCCGATTAAAAAAAACATCGGGATTGTTTCTATTGTAGTTTTTGTAGTTTCCGGCCAAAAGCATGCCGGAAAGCACAAGAGACAATAGAAACAGGGGCGGAACCTCTGAACACCTTAAACCTGGGAACGCTTTTTTAACCTAAATAAAGGCATTATCAAATAAAGATAGTGTTCTATGCTCTATATAAATAATATTACAAAAACCCATTCAAGTATTAAACATAATAAATAAATTCAAAATGATGTTATTTATTATAATACAATAAGTTAGAAACTCAATATAAGAATTTTAATTAACGAGAATTAATAAATAATGACATAAATCGATCAACATCATTAAACGAAAAATAACAATTTATATTGACACGGGTCGAATGTTGTTATAGATTTAGTATAAGCACTAATTGTAATTCTCTTATTTCCCGGTTGGATTTCTATTTATGATTTCAATCTTTGACTATACTGATTATCGAAAATTTCTCAAAGATTTCTACACACACAGGAAGAGTGAAAATAGTCACTTTTCTTATAGATATATTGCCCGTAAAGTCGGCTTTAAATCGGCAGGTCATTTTTCTCAGATAATCCAGGGAAAAGCGAATATATCCCTCCAGCTGGTAAAACGATTTGAAGAATTTTTACATCTTAAAAAGAAGGAAACACAATACTTCGAATTATTAGTTAATTTTTCACAGGCAAAAACCCATAGCATCAAAACCGAATTTTATGAAAGAATACTCAAATTTAATAATGATAAAAAACCAAAAGTCCTCAATCCTGACCAGTATGAGTTTTACCAGAAATGGTATTATGCTGTCATTCGGGATATCCTCTCCATTTACCCGTTCTCAGGCAATTTTCGTAAACTTGCGAGTCTTGTAGAACCGACAATCAGAACCGTTGAAGCAAAAAAAACAATTGCATTACTAGAAAGACTCAGATTAATCACAAAGGGGGATGATGGCACCTATCGGATAACTGATGCCATTATCAGCGGCACCGGTGACGGAACTTCAATTGCGGTAAGTACCTATGCTTTACAAATGCTTGACCGGGCAAAAGATGCAGTAGAATATATTCCCGGAAAAGAACGGAATATCTCAGGAGTTGGTTTTTCCGTATCACAAGACACCTTTGAGCAGATACAAAAAGAGATCAGGGACATGCGTAAAAGAATCCTGTTTCTTGTTGAAAAGGACCCCAATCCGGACAGGGTGTATCATTGTACCTTTCAACTGTTTCCTGTTTCAAAAAAGTTCTCTTCATTGAAAGAGAAGGAGGGGAAATGAAAGGTATTCGACAGATACTACTGCTCATTAGTTTTTTTTCCATTACCCTGTTTCATTGTACCACGAATGTTGCAGAAGGGTCGGGGCATGATTGGGAAGCGAAAATTTGCGGCTTTATACAGGATAAGAATGGTATTGGCATTGATTCGGTCACAATACGGTTGCTTCCAGCTAATTTTATACCGGTTCCGGACCCCGGGTTCCTGGATGTGACCAGGGAAGATACCCTTAATTGTTTTTCAACAATAACTGGCGAAAATGGTGAATTTTTGTTTCCATCTATCAAAATGGTAGACACTTATGTGCTCTCCGGGACTCTTGTACTTCCGGATACCTTTTTTGCCTACCATCCGGATATTGTTGTGAATGAACAAGATATTAATAATGGTGATTCTATCGATGTCGGTATTGTAATACCCGGAAAACCGGCGCATGTCATCTTCCATGTCCCGAATAACCTGTATGATACCACCGGTGTTTTGTATGTACCGGGGACTGAGTTCAAACAGAAAGTCGATTCAGTCGGAGCGGTTACATTTAATGTACCTGCCGGTACAATCGACATACATTATGCAGCAAGGGATAGCACGGGAACCTTTGTAGATACAACAATTGCCAGTAATATTACCCTTTCTGAAAACGAAGAAATTATTATTGGCGTTCCTGTAACAATACCTGGTTTTAATGGGCCTGATACGGTTGTCGTTGACAGTCCTTTTACCTATTCTATAATAAATCACTCCGATTCTCTTTTGTACCGCTTCGTATGGGAGGAAGGCGATACCACGAGTTGGACTGATGATTCACTGTTTACTCACACATGGAATAATACCGGTTCGACTACCATATTTGCCCAGGCGTGTCTGCAAATTGATGTTACCAAACAATCAACATGGTCATCAGGCAAACAGGTAGTTATTAAACCGATGCATACTATTTCCAAACCGGTAAAACCATGGACTATAAATGACTCAATTCTTACTGGTGATTCAACCCTTTTCACTACCAGAGGTGCTGTGAGCAATTACAATCATGCAGTCCAGTATCAGTTCGCCTGGGGTGATTCCATACTGTCAGCATGGTCGTTTGATACTACAGCCTCATACAGATGGAATGTGATTGGTACCTTTTATATATCAGCACGTGCAAGGAGCTCTATAGACACTACTGTTCTTTCAGAATATTCCGATTTACTTTTAATAACCGTTTCTTCATATGACACCATTCCCCCGGTAATAACGCTCCTGGGTGCCAATCCGATAAATCTGTATGTCGGTAATACGTATATTGAACCCGGAGCTACTGCAATTGATGATGTTGATGGAGATATCAGTGGTAAAATACAGATAAGTGGGACAGTTAACACTTCAGATACAGGAGACTATACATTAAATTACAGTGTTTCTGATGACGCTGGAAATAATTCTGAATTAACCAGAGAGGTAACTGTTGCGGACTCGACTGTAAGGCTTAACTCAATATATGAAAATCCGGTAAATCGCAACGGGTATAATGCAATTGGTGTTGTGTTTCCTTATGGGAAAAATACAAAGCAAAGGAGTAATTCTAATACAATTCAAATGATTGAACCTATAAACACCAATAAAACAGTTGAAAAAACTGAGTAAAGGAGATTGCCTATGAAAAATTAATACCTTTATTATTTACTCAATAGATTCAATAAAATTAAGGGGCTGCACAGGCACTCTTTAATGTTATATCACGACAGTCGGACAGAATGTACGAATACAACAGTAGTACCATATACAACCCTTTCTTGTAAAGATAGCTTTTTTAAGGTAATTATGCAAAATTTTATTCTAAAGGAGAAAAGTATGAAAAAGTTTTTACTAATAGTAGTTATGCTCATATATCAAGCTTTCCCGAATAGTGTACATTCACCGTTTTCAGTAATTGATACTGTATATGATACCATTCCTATCATTACTCTTCTTGGTGCAAATCCAATGAGTCTTGAGCTTGGTTATACCTATATTGAACCGGGGGCAACGGCAACCGATGATACTGATGGAGATATTACCGATCAAATAGAGATAACCGGTACGGTAAATACTACAGTAATTGGAACCTATACCCGAACCTACACGGTAGTAAATAGTCTTGGCAATACGGCAGTGAGGAATAGATGGGTATATGTAATAGTAGACTCAATCCAACCGGTTGATACCATTCCTATCATTACTCTTCTTGGTGCAAATCCAATGAGTCTTGAGCTTGGTTATACCTATATTGAACCGGGGGCAACGGCAACCGATGATACTGATGGAGATATTACCGATCAAATAGAGATAACCGGTACGGTAAATACTACAGTAATTGGAACCTATACCCGAACCTACACGGTAGTAAATAGTCTTGGCAATACGGCAGTGAGGAATAGATGGGTATATGTAATAGTAGACTCAATCCAACCGATTGACACCATATTTTATAACGATACTGCCACCGGTATTGTTATGATATTAATGGTTTCCAATGGTACCTATGAAAATATAGTGATTAGTAATGCTGGTTTCCTGGATCCACCGGACTCTCAGGACATTGTTAAAGCGTATGATTTTAATGTTTCAATGGAAAGTCAAGCAACATTATATTCAGGCGGCATTTTATTACCTTACACTGATAAAGAGGTTTCGGAATTTATTGAATCGACATTAACCTTCAGGTATTATAATGAAACAACCGGCAGTTGGGAAATTGTACCATCAATGCTTGATATGAATAGCAATACTATTTTTGCAAATGTATCTCATTTTTCTATTTATGGGATAATCGGTGTAAAAAATCCTACTTCAATCGTAGTAGATGAAAACATACAATATCAAACGAAGATATTACAGGTTAACAAACACAGGATAATCTTTTCTCTCGACCGTGATTGCTTTACCGGCATATCACTCTATAGCAGTTCCGGCAAGCTGATCAAGACGTTATTTAAAGGATATGCAAAGAGAGGAGAAAATATAGTTGCCTTTCAAAAAGGTTTAAATATTGGTAGAGGCCAGTATTTTATCGTATTAAAATCCGGTGCAAATAAAAAAGTGATACCATTTCTGACAATTGAATAATATCAATTTTCCGGTTTCAGGAATGATGTATATCAGATCTTTCACATAACGGGTACCTTACAAAAGGAAACCTTTAAACAGGTTGTTCTAAGTCGTGAAAGTGGCATTATTATAGAAACTGCTTATAAAGGGGAGCATGCTGTGTGAAATAATCAGGAGAAGCAGCTTACCGATGACACCCTCGATGTCCGGCCAGTCTAAAGCCAAGGCTGAGTCGGCCTTTTTAATTAATCGTTAGTAATTTCATAAAACGTCAGCTTCTCCGTGGAGGGTAAGCTGATGTTTTATGAAAGTTAATACTGATGGAGGGCGGTGTCATGAAAGTTACGAATGATCCTCCAAAAGTTACAGTCGTTCTATTTGGCACAAATAAAACAGGCTGATTCATCATGAATCAGCCTGTTTAAAGAACTATCCGATTAAATTAATGTGTTTATAACGATTCCGGCGCTGTCTGCTTCTCTTCCCTTCTGGTCCGGGCTCCCATTTTCGCTACCTGCTGACGATAATCAATATAAAACAGTTCCTCAATTTCAGGTTCATCCATGAAAACATACCTTCCGGCTGCATAAATTTCATCGAGAGCTTCCTACAGATATGTCCACGCTTTGGCGTATATATCATTTGCCTCATTTATCTTTTCCGGATCAATTGCGACCTGTGCCATTAAACCGGCCAATTCCTCGTGGAGAGTATTTGTCTGTTCAATCAGCGACATGTCATATCCGGCTTTTGTCAGAAGTTCTTCCTGATCCTATCCAGGCTAACCAATAAACAGCCCTATCGCAACAAGCACTGGAGTAATAATAGTAATGACAACATTTTGACCCATAAATTGTAAAACAGGTTAACATAGGAACTGATCAGGTGTAACGTATTTTTCTGCTTTTAATGTGGCGGAGCCTTAAGTTTGCTTTCCTGCATGTGAAAAACAGAATATTCCAAGAACAAAAAAGAGCAAATAAATTTTATTTTAGTTTTCATTTTGTACCTCTGGGTTAAGGGTTTGATGAGATTTTGTGTCTGCCTGCGGAACGGGTGCTGTTTGTCAAAATGTCATCCCTTTCGTTGATGTACTCCCGGCAGATTACTTTCTATAATAACAGGTCGTAGAGACGAACAAGCTATCACTCTCCTTTAGATAATTCTTCCCGGACTGCTATGGCGAGTTGCATGAGAGTATATGGTTTTGTCAGGTACTTTCCGGCACCCAGTTCCTGTGCCCGGTGCACATCATTGGTTTCAGAATAGCCGCTTACAATGATTGCCCTGGTTCGGGGACGTATCTCTATAATTCTCTTGTAAGTCTCGAAGCCATTGATACCGGGATTCATAATCATATCAAGAACTACGAGATCAACTGAGCTATTCCGTACGTATTCTACTGCTTCCTCACCACTGGCAACACTTGCAGCCTTGTATCCTAAAGTTCTTAGAGCCCTGGTCGCCGTGCTCCGCTGTTCTGCGATATCATCTACAACAAGTATTGACTCATTATTTCCCCGCAAGTCATGGATGAAAACGCTTGCGGCACTTTCGGCGACGTGATCATGAAATGCCGGAATATAGACATCAAATGCCGTTCCTTCCCCCTGAGCGCTTTTAACATCAATGCAGCCATTGTGGTCATGTATTATCCCCCAGACAACAGTCATTCCAAGGCCTGTACCGCTTCTCCCCATGTCTTTACTAGTGAAGAAGGGCTCGAAGATTCTCCCAATTTTCCGGGGGCCAATACCAACTCCTTTATCCTCTACGGTGAGAACAACATATGTACCTTCATTGATATCTTCGTAGCCCTTATACAACCGATCGATATGACGGTTTTCTGTCGAAATGATTATAATGCCGTTTTCGGGCTGCGCTTCGGCAGCATTTCTAAGAAAATTCATGAGTAGGTTCCGGAAGTGGACCGGAGAGCCTTTTATCCAAAGAAGATCTTCTGCCAATGATGTCCTGACCTTAATGCCGGAGTGGTCAATCATTAGTTTCTGGTATTCAGGAGAATGTAAGAATTCCATTAGGAGATGATTCAGATTGAGTGGTTCGAACTGCATGACGTTGCGCCTGGCAAGAGCCAGGAGATCTTGCACCACCGATCCTGCCCTGATTCCGGCGTTCCGTATTTCCTCCAGTGGCTCTCTCAGCGGACTACCCACAGGAAGATCAAATAGTAGGATGTCGGGAAGTGTTGTTACCCCAATCAACATATTGTTCAGATCGTGAGCAACTCCACTCGCCAGCATGCCAATAGCTTCCATTTTCTGTGCGTGAGCCAGCTTTTCCTGCAATACCTGGTTCGCTTCTTCGGCTCGCTTGCGCAAGAGTATCTCATCTTTAAGATTCTCATTGGCTGCGGACAATTCATGACCCTGCATTTCTACTGTCTTAAATGCTTTTGTAAAACGCGAGGCAATAAGGATAGTCAGGCACAAGATGAAGGCCAGGACTCCATAAGGAATGATCTCAGGGCTACGGATTAATCCAATATTCTCAAGAATATCGTTCAATATACAAATGAAAAGTATGGAAAAGCCAATAAGAAGAAGTCCCGCTCCCTGTCTCCGACGCGCCATACACAAAAAGAGAAGATAAGCTCCGTAAGAACAGCACAAGACCGTGAATGCATGGTATGCCGGTACAGTATGCGAAAAAAAACGAACAGGTGTAAAAAGTACAATTCCGCAGAAAATAAGGGAAAAGCCTTGAATTAACCGTATGATTCTCTTAGAGGATTCTTCACGGTATAGAGTGAAAAAAAACATAGAGAAGACAGGTACGGCAAGATAATAGGTGAGGTACTCAATTTTTACAAGCAGTTCCCACGCAACCATAGGGCAGAAGCCGGCAAAGTAAATCTCTCCCTGCGTAGTGGATCTCAATGCGATCAGAACACAGAAAATGCCAAAGTAAAGGGAAGGCCTGTGTATGCCTCCGAAAAATGACAGGACGATATGATAAATGCCCATGGTCGCTATACTGAAGAATATGAATAAAAAAATAAACAGGCTTCGTTCTCTCCCGCTTCGGATATCTTTTACAAGTCCCAGTTTAACAGTTTCCCATGCTCCGCCTTTTTTATGATGGAAATTGCTTACGAGTAGGAGAAGATTGAATTGATTACTTGTTGGCGTAAACTCAATGACTTGAGTACAATATTGGGGTACCGTTGCTTGATGTGTTGTGCCGGCAATACCAACAGAGAGTATTTCCTCTCCATCCGCATACACTCGGTATGCGGTTGCCATGTCCGCGAATTCAAAGGCTAGTTGTTGTCGTTTCCTTAAAAGAATTCTTAACCTGTAAGTAGCATACCCTTTACCTGAGATTTTTTCATCATGCAGCCTTCTATTGTTCCAAATGCCGGGCACTGTTATAAAACCATCGTGTGCTGGGTGAGGGGTTGACACGAAATCATGAGGATAAAGATGTTGCATCCAAAAGAACTCATATTTGCCGGATAGATCAATAACACCATCCTTCTCAAAATCCCATTGACGCAGATCAAGCACTCCTTGTACAGCCATTGGTGGATCTTTCGCAGAAATGTCCTGAAGGCAACATACAATTGCCGCAAGAGCTATTAGAAAAATGGTCATGTTATTATCTCATTAAACAAGTCGACGGGGATGTTTCAAACGTTTGCGGCACGGTTTTAGCTTTTTGCCTATAATCAACAAGATCAAATGATCTTAATAAAATTGAAACCTGCCGGTGTTGGCTGTTGACAAGCAGTAAGAAAAATCCTATAATTTCAAAAAAACGGGCAAATGTTTTTTATCTTTTAAATTTCTTTTGCTCTTTATTTTTCATCATCTTTTAAAACTTTTTCTACCTATAGCTAATGGTCTGATTACTCTTTGACCAGGATGTAAGGTGTTCTTTTATCCGATCTGTACTCAAGAACGTATGCTTTTTACTTCTACTCATGCGATACTCCTTATGATGAATAATTGAATTCAATATGAATCAAAGGATAATATCGCTATTTTTTATATGAAAATCTCATGCCTTAGTCTAACGTTTACTTACTGCCATTGCTGCAACAGCACTCATTTCCATTATTTTGAGCATATCCCTGCTCTTACTGGTCATGAAAATCATTGTTATCCCCATGCATTGAAAAATTCAGGTTAGCGTTATATTCCGATTAATTTACTTGCTGTTTACCACTACATCTTCAGTCATTATAACCTTTCTGGTTTCCATCAAACTGCCGATTTTTACTACTAAAAGATAAACGCCCTGTCCCGTCATCAGAACCAAAAAGTACTGCATTATTAGCAACTGTTGGAGCTAAACGTATTGGTGCCTCAGCATAAAATGTCCACACTTCTTGCCCTGATAAAGCATCCAGGCAGTAAACTTTATCATCAGATGATGACCCGAAAATAACTTTATCCTTAGATGAGATAATATGGCAGGTTCGATCATATACCACCAGAGCATCTATCGGTTTATCTCCCGTATGCCAGAAATCATGAGGTGCAGGCGGTGGCCAGGCTGGTGAGGGTGCATGTCTCATTTTATACATCCATTGCACATGAAGCGGAAGCGTAACCTGTTCCTATGATTGCCCACTCCGTTGATTATCATGCATGTATGTGGGCCAATCTTCGCCTACAAGGGTTGTGTGAAAAAGTATTACCGCGATAATAATAAAAAAAGAAGCTGCTGTTTTCCCGACGCGGTGATAAAATAGAGGTCTAATGGTTATATACATAAACTTCCCTATCAGAATGTAGTTTACACAGTGATAGACCGGGTTATAGCAGCACATTTTATAAAGCACTTCAGTTTTAAGAGCGTTTTAATTTTAAATTTTGCAATTACCGATCCATAATATTATTCCAATTATTTATACAATACTTTCTTCACGACTGTACCCGCAGTACTCTTAAGACGAATCATATACACACCTTTTCTAAGACCCTCAAGAGAGACATTCTTATTTTCAGCCTTCGAGAAATCAACATCAAACAAAAGGCGACCACTCAGATCAAACAGTTTCACCTGAGCGTTTTTGTCAAAGCAATTATAGTTAAGCAATAGCATACCAGTGTTAGTAATGTTAACCGAAAAATTTATTTTTTCTATTTTGTCAAAATGCACCTGATTTTTAGTTTGATCCTTGGAGAGATCCGCATGGGTCAAAACAGCTATGCTTTCATAACTTGAGTTGATGCTGTCTTCTCCACCCGCCCTTTTTTGCGCTACATATTGTTCCAAAAGCGGAAATTCGTATTTGCCACCTTGCCTGTGTTGGTAGTGGTTGTATATTATCTCATAATTACGATCCCCATTCAGATCAACAGTCTCTCCATTTTTGCTCATAGTGATACCACCACCTAAAGTACCTTTCATAATCCATTTTTGCCCCTGCAAAAAGCGAGGTGTGACTTCATTGTGAAAGATCATGTCATATATATCATATCCCTGGTGCCATAAAACCTCTGCAGCCAGTTGAGTACTCGCCTTACACATGCCCCAGTGACTATTAGGCGCTGGATCTCTGTTTATTTCCATATATTCTCCATTTGGACCGATGGATAGCTCCATCAGACTTACAGAATCATAACCGAATATATCTTTGTACCAGTAATTGCCATAGTGATCCCCATGCATTGTAGTAACCAGATGATCATAACCCGATTGAAACAGTGCTTTGTCATCCAGGTATATTCCAAGCATAATCCTGGATTTGGCTACATTCAGTGGTTGATTCTGCGTGGCGTAAGGATTACCAATATTTCCCCACCATGCCAGAGCCATAGGTACAAGTATCCCACGAACATATTGATCATCAAACTTTTTAATGTCAGCATCACTCCACCCCGTATAGCCACCGTTGTAATGTTTTAATAGTTCTGCAGACTCCAACCAATCGTGCATAAAATGAGTTATGTGTAAAAATGGATAAACACTGCCATCTTCATACCAAAGCTGCTTACAAGTGCTGGCCCACCCGTTTAGAATCCTGACGGCGGCATCACCATATTTATCTTCTCCTCCAATGGCCCATTTCAACGCTATGCGATAGAGCATTTTTCCATCATTATCCCAATCTTTCTGATAACCGTCCCCCTGAAGAGTGGCATGAGGATTTGGTGTGTAACTGGACTTTCCGGGCAAAGTATTCCAACCGTGCTTCATAGGATGAGGATCACTACCGAACACATTTTTCTTAATTACATCTATTTCACTATTAGAAAGAGACAGCCCAGGATGAGAAAATTGATTCGTTTCCCAGCCAGAAATTTGTACCACAGCCAAATCGTGTCGCATTATTTTTATTGGATTTCCTGAAGGGTCTACCTCTCCGTTAAGAGTTCTAAGATATATCCTGAAAACATGTGTACCAGGAGTTGCAGTCCAGATAAACTCCCCATCATTATTAATAGCTCCGTCCACTCTATCCAATCTAGCTCCATCGAACTTAATTTCAGTTCTATCGAAGGTCTGTCCATCAAGATCATAAGAATATGTAAATGTAATTGTATCTCCTGGTTTTCCTGTATATGAATTTGCCAAAAGAGTAACGGACGGCTGTGCATAAACAGACAAAGCCATTAAACTTGTGATAGCTAAAACTACTAAAAATCTGATTGAGTTTTTTATAAATCCTCCTTGTTATGCCATAAGTCCTACACCGTTCTTACTCTATTCTAATTTGATACGCCATAGCTTAGCATTGTTATCACTTTGAATCGTAGTCATTTTTTTCAACATTTTATTTTGCATTGATTATTTTCTCGACAATTTCTGTTCGTTTATCATCAGAGATCTCAAAAACCGCTTTATATGAGCCGGCGCCAATCTTTCGGTTATTATGATTATAGCCGGTCCAGAAGAGCAATATCTGTGTAACATATTGATTATCAAGCGAAACCGTTCTAACCTTCATCTTAAAATTGATATTATCATCTTCAGTACCATCGTAGCGAACAACAAGGTTTCCGGTCGGATCATACACTGCCATTTTGCAATCAAGATTCTGTACATTGTCGCTTAAATCCGCAAGAAAAGT
>CBDVBE010000198.1:0-11475 GCA_965372145.1 uncultured bacterium
TATGAATTTATCGAAATGCTGGAGGATAAAGGACGTAAGATTGTCGGCGGTGCAGTTACCTATGATATGGTCGGTATTTCTCCGGGTTCATCCAGTTCAATTTCACACACTGTGTGCACACAAAATCCTGGCGGGAGTGAGTTCGCTGACCGGATTGAGGAAGTTGGAAACACATACAAACTTTTTGTGAGAGTCAGCACGACATCCGATACTGAAATCCCAACTGATACAAAAAACTTCTGGAGAAACGGTTTTGTCGCTTCAATCGGAAGGGGAGGTACCGGCGGCAAGCTCCATACCGAAGCTGATTCGATCAATTCTACTTATGACCCGGAATGGCTTGCTAAAGCTCTCGCCCCGGGTATTGCGGTGCTCGCTGATTGTGCCGAGCCCATTGGTGTTACCGGTACTATTACGGAGCCGGTTTCTTTTTCAGCTAATCCCATTAAAATACTCATCAATCCATCAGGATATCTCACCATCACACTCTCCGATACCAGGCCTGCAGCACACCATACTGTTTCGGTATTTGCACTTTCCGGTAAATTGATTACAACACTTGTTCTGGAAAAGGGAACAGGTTCTTACTATACAGGAGTCTGGAACTATAGTGGTTCCCAGGTTAGCAAAGGATTGTATCTGATCTCCGGCACGATTGCGAATAAACGTTTTCAGAAGAAGGTTGTGGTTAAAGGGTAGGTTTATTTTTGCTCCATGCCTTTTTTTATATAGACGATACAAAAATCTAGATTTATTCTTTTTTTACCCCTATCAGCACATTATACGTGCCCTGCAAATAGGTATTGCTATCATTGAGGTCAGTCAGGGTGATGTGCAGTAAACCTTTATAGGTACCGCTCCAGACACCACGGCCATTCAGATTCCGGCCGGTCCAGTAAATGATAAGCTGGGTGAGGTTATTTTTATCCATCCGTATTCCTATAAGTACATTTCCATCATTATTATTGGTTGAGCCTTCCGCTATACAATTGCCAACAGGATCATACATTTCCATGGAAGCGGTAATCCCTTGTTCATCGCTATTTATTTCTGTGAGGAAATCTACTATAATAATCAGCCCACCATGATTAATCAAATTAGTGATAGCGGCGTCTGAGATATTGCTGAGATTTGTAGGGCCGGGTGTAACCATAGCCGGTATAAAAGGCGTTAATGCATTAATGACAATAAACACAGGTTTTGGTTTTACTTTCAGTTCAACGCGGCGGTTATTCTCAATATTCTGGTTGTTATTCTTTAAGTCGGTTATGCCAAATGTATAATCTATCCGGATGCTGTCCCCACTGGCCGGAAACTCTACGCCGTTAATACCGTCTTCCTCGACCAGAAAGGTAACCAGGTTCTGGTTGCTGTTCAATTCCTGTAAATCGAGATAATAATCTGTTCCTTCTTCTGTAATAAGGTCAAAAGGCTGAATCACTCCAGTGCTTAATGCGGTTATATCTTCTGAGAATTTTATTAGCAAGGTATCATTGGCACGTGCGAGTGTTTTTTTGTCGAGGATTCTTCCCGGACAGTAGGTCGACTGGTCAATGACCGGTGCTACGCCGTCATTAATAGTGAACGGTTTCTTCGAATAATCACCCTTAAGAATACGTCCATAGGTATTCGCTGCGAAACCGGTCAATCCTTTGTATGGGAACGGGGGATTGAAGCCGACAATAACCGTTTGGGCCGTGGGATCATTATTCATCCAGGTAACGGCATTGCCGGTAACTGTTTTAATATCGGTGCTGTTGAAAGGGTTAATAAATTCTATTTCCAGGGGTAATTGGTCGGTTTTCCTGTTTATTTCAAGTTCAGCTTTGTCAATTGCCCCGTCACCATCGGTATCCCGGTACCAGGCACTGTCGATGCCAAATACCAGTGTGTAAATCTCGGTGGTTATGCCACTCGGCATGGCATTACCGGCATAGGCCTGCGCCTTCAGAGTCGTAGTCTCGGTAATGACGATAGGTGTACCCGTATACTTAAAGGTGGTACTTTCGGTGGTGTCAGGATCGCTCCCGTCAAGGGTATAATAAATTACCGCGCCGGGCCAGGGCGCTGAAAGAGAGAGTTCCACGGAAACACTTGTGGTGAATTCACACGTTCCCGGGTCGGCTATCACATCCGGTACCGTATCACGGTAGTAAATCCAGGTGCCTGAAACAGTATCGTAATCAGCACCAAAGGCGATTCCTTTCACAACCGGGATGTTATCAGAGACAATAAACGGGCCGGTGTAGGGGATACCGCCGGTTACAGGATCTGAACCGTCTGTGGTGTAATGGATAGAGTCGGCATTGGTGAAAAGAGACACCGTCAGTGATACACCGAAGGTAGTTCCGCTGTCCGGGACAGCCCAGATTGTAGTACCGATAAGGTCCTTGATATAGGCCCATGCGCCGCTGCCCGATATATATCCGAATTTGCCGGCTATTGCCTTCACGGTAAGGCTCTTATCAATTGTAAACGGGCCGGTGTAGGGGATACCGTTTATCGCAGGATCTGATCCGTCAAGGGTGTACACGACAGTTGCATCGGTTATAGTATCAGTACCGAAAAGTACCGTTAAGGTAATAGTCGTATCAACCTGAAAATGGGTCCCGTCGCCGGGGTCGGCAATGATTTGCAGTGAAGGTAATTCACAAATGTAGGTCCATGCTTTTTTTACCGGTAAAAAAGCGGCACCTTTAGCGATGGCCCAAATTGTAACCGTGTCTCCGGAGATCGTTTCTGTACCGGTGCTCCCGATACCGGTTGCGTTCGGATTGTTTTCGGGGTCAGACCCGTCGGTGGTATAATAAATCGAGTCAGCATCGGTCCACAGGTCAACATCAAGGGTCGTTGTGGTATAAATATAGACCGTATCAGTGCTAGGAAAAGGCGGTGTGGCTGTAAGGTCGGCTTGTGGTTCGGCGTCAACTATTATCAGTTTATCTGTCGCTGTTTTTTCACTCATTATCGCGGTATTATAGGCAACGCCCTTGTTGGAGTTAACTTCAACCGTAATACTGATCTCATCCTGCGGGTTCATTGTGGTAACCATAGGCATATTCTGCTGTGTACCTCTGACAATTATGGTTAGAATCTGTCCTTCTGTAAAAGTAGCAGGAACGATTGTTCTCCAACTGTATTCATACCACCCGACAAATGTTTGATCAGGAGTCATGAACCTGTTCGTATACACGTCCGGGATTGGAGGGTCTAATGCTGTGAGCCCCTCACCGCCACTGTACAGAAATAGATAATCGTCAGCATTGTCCCATGTTGCATTGTTTAATGAGAATACTCCCGCTAAATGTGTTAAGGTGTTAAAATCATGAACAGCTTCAACATAAATGGTGGCTTCCTGGCCGGGTTTTAGAAACTCAGGTTCAACGCGCAGATTACGCATCTGGAAGGCGCCAAGTACCAGACTCGGTATGAGCAGGAGGTAGATAACCACAAATCCTGTTTGTCTATTCATCGGCACCTCCCTGTCGGCCTCTGGCCGGTAAAGAGATGCAGCGGTAATTGACCGTTATACTTGCAGAACTGCCTTTTGGAATAGTTGGGATAATCCACCAGTAGTAATTGTTTGTATTGCCTGTTGGTGCCGGGGTGCTGCTGATGAATTCGAGACAGGTTGGAATGGTATCTGATATTGTCACATTGAACATGTCATGGACGCCGTTGTTTTCGTATGAAAGGGTAAAGGTACCTTCGGAATTCACTTGTATGGTATCCGGTGTGAAATCTTTTGTCAGATCATATCGATAGCAGCCGCTTAACAGGTCGTAAGCATTCTGTATCCACCCTTTTGATGTTTCATTCTGAAGTTGGGGTTCTGCGAAACCGTTGGATTCAAAAGAAACAATAAGCCTTCCCATGGATGTTTTTAAATCTTGGGGCAGATAGGCCAGTGCCATTGCTCCGATATCCAGTGTGGTAACTGGTCTGCCACTGCCTGTATTACTGAGATTAATGCCGCCGGCGAAATTGCCTGTAATGAATCCGGTTGTCAGATCATTAAAATCGGTGGAGAAGTTCTCAGGATCAGATGCAAAGGTATTAATAGCTACCTCGTCCATGTGAATGTCAACATATTGCTGGGTAATAGGCTGCTGCGCCACGTAATTGATAAACATGAGGAGGTTCACGTCCCTGATGTAATAGTCGTGATGTTCGCCCTGTAGAAAGAGGTTGCCGCCTATATTCAGATAATCCTCAAACAGCTCCCAGTCAGTATTGTTTCCGATATAGGTAAGCACATCCTCCTGATTCTGGCCGGTCCATCCGATATTGTTTTTATCATCTCTAAACCGCAGGTCATAGACCTGGCACCATTCACTTAACTCGCTCTCTCCGGTTTGTGCAACCAGTTCATCATAAAACCCGGGGCTACTCCCGTCACCAAGTTTAATTTCAACCTCTGTAACTGTTGCAGGGGGAGTTATACTTGTTAATGCGTCTTTAAAGGCATCTTTGAGTGAAATGTTAAAATCGGTAGTACTGGTGTAAATAATAAGAACGGTTTCACCGTCAGGTGGAGGACCCGGAATTGTGTCTGCAAACAGGTTCTGCCACATCAGAAAGAAGGCCAGACACCATGGTATCATTGCATTCCGGTAAAAATGGAGAATAGTAATGACTTTAGAAATGTTCATTTCTTTTAATCACTAAAATGGACGGTATTTCAATTTTTAGAATACAATTAAAAATATCGTCTCCCCCTCATTATATAATATAACCCAAATTTTGTATTTATTTGTATTTATATGCCATTATTTGTGCGCAAATCCCTGATTTTCACCAAGGTAAAACACTATTACATCAGTAAATTCCTGCGGTCAGTGTTGCTGAAAAAATTGATCAAAGTGTAGTGTAGAATTATATTATCTACATGAGGAGATTTTCTGTGCCGGAAATAAGGTAACCCTGGACCTGTGAACGCTTACGAAATAAGATTGTTTCATATATGTTGTATTATTAACAGATATTCCATATGAAAGTCCAAAAATTCGAAGTATGTCTTTTCATTTTCTCTGCTATTTTTCTTATTCCACTCTATTTTTCACGTAATACAATAGATCCCGGTTTACTTCCCAGGTTTATCATCCTCGCCCTGTTTCTTTTCTTTTATGCCTGTATCAGGATTTTTTATCTGATCAGGGAAGGCTTTACGGAGAACCACCCCATACTGATAGGCACTCTTCACCTTTTTCTTGGCGGTTATGTATTGTTTGTGATCGTATCGGCAGGTAAGGCTGTTAATGGAGCAGAAAGCCTTTTTGATATTTGTAAAGTGATGTTGTTTGCAGGATATATACTTGTTGCCACGAGGGTAATCAGCCAATCTGATGAGGTGAAAATGGTTGTTGTCAAGGTGGTACTACTAACCTCATTTCTCGTGGCATTACTGGGGATAACCGAATATTGGGGAGTATTTCAACTGCTCGATTGTGTGAAACGTCCTGTTGCAACAATGGGGAACAGAAACCTTCTTTCATCTTTTCTCTTTCTCGGTATGGGATTTGTTTTATTCGGGATATGGCGGTTTAACAAAAACTGGTACTACCTGAGTATTATCACGTACAGTGCGATCGCGTACGTGTTTCTTATAACCCAGACACGAGCGGTATGGTTAGCCTGTAGTATCGGTTTTATTGGTACGGTGGCTTTGTCAGCCTTTACTGACAGAAACAGGACGTATATGTTTTTCCGCTATCAATGGAAGCGAGTGGTGACGGTGGTTGTTATTGGCATCTGTCTTGCAATTCTCCATCAGCAGTTCAGGTCCCCGAGTGATGCCCTTCCGGAAATGGACGAACGGTTAGCAAGTGTGCTGGATAAGAGTTTAGACTCGAACCGTCAACGGTTGATAATGTGGGGTAAAACGGTTCAAATGATCCGGGATAATTTTTTGATGGGTGTTGGTGTTGGAAATTGGAAAATTATTATGCCAAAATATAATCTGGAAGGGTATCTCTGGCAGGATATGACTAGAATTCCGGTCCGTCCGCATAACGATTTCCTGTGGGTGTTTGCTGAGACCGGCATGTTCGGTTTTATCTGTTTTGGAGCATTGTTTATACTCAGTTGTTTTTATGCATTACGCTCCCTTAAAAATGGCAAGGATGAAATTCACCGGTCTTTTTCCGTATGTTTCCTTTTCTGCTGTATTGGATATGCAGTTATATCTGTTTTTGACTTTCCAAATGAGAGAATTGAGCACCTGGTGTATTGGGGTACGATAATTTCGTTTCTTCTTTCTTTAAACAGGCCTTTTTTTAAAGAAAAGAAAGTATCATCAAAGGTTGTCCTTGTTTCTCTCTGTGCTGTAATACTGCTATCCACAATATGTTTATATGTCGGCTATACTCGAGTTAAAGGCGATCATCATATGATAAAAGTGCTGCAGGCACGTAAAGCCGGCAGATGGGAGCAATTGATCGCAGAAACAGACTTAATAAATACTGATATGTATACCATGGACCATACATCCACGCCGGTGTTATGGTATCGGGGTGTTGCCAATTTCTCGCTTAACAGGACCGATCATGCTTTGAATGATTTTACGAAAGCCTACGAGGCTCATCCATACCATATTCATGTACTCAATAATCTTGGATCATGCTATGAAGTCCTCCGGAATCATTCTGAGGCAGAAAAATGGTATATTAAAGCATTAGATATTTCACCTGCATTTTATTCTACAATTATCAATCTTTCTGTAGTATACTATAATATAGGCAGGTATAAACAAGCATATACTACTATCAGGCAGGTTGAAGAATGTAAAGATCCGCGATGCAGTGCTTATTTAAACGCAATTGAAGCAAAACTTCAGGAAGAAGAGGAGCATTTATGAAAAAAGTTATTACCTCATTATCATTACTCGTGTTAACCGGTTTAGCTGTATCCGGTACATTAATTAATATTACTCCAGGTTATGCGGAACAGGGAGAAGCCCTTACCGTATTGATAACCGGTCAATATACAGATTTCTGTGTCTATCAGGGGAGTGAAACAGTAAATAATGTCAAGGAGGTTTATCTTGAACAGGGCAGTGCATTAATTGACGCAGGTTCATTTTCATTTAAAGGCAAAACAAGCCTCAGTGCAGTTTTTACTATTCCCGCTGATGCCGCTGTTGGAGTATATGATGTAACTGTCGTTGAGATAGTTAATAGTGCAACTACCTCACTCAGCAATGGTTTTACCATTCAAGATCCAAACGCACCCAAAATTGTTGACGTCTCTCCCAAAGCAGGTGAGCAGGGTGAGCCCCTTATGGTATCGATAACAGGCCGGAATACAAACTTCTGTATCTATCAGGGGAGTGAGACAATAAATAATGTCAGCAATGTTTATTTCAAGCAGGACAATTCAGTAATTGAAGCAACCGGCATAACTATAGTAAACAAAACCAGCCTCAATGCGGGATTCACCATTCCGATCGATGCATTACTCGGTTTATATAATGTCGCAGCAGTACAGACAAGCCCCCGGGATACTGCTGTTCGTATTGACGGCTTTACCATTGATCCTCCAAATACACCGAAAATTGTTACTGTTGATCCTGATTCAGTTGAACAGGGAAAAACTCTCATTGTATCAATAACCGGCGAAAATACGGACTTCCGTATCGAACAGGGGAGTGTGACAGCAAATAATGTCAGTAAGGTTTATTTTAAGCAATTCAATACGGTAATTGAAGCTGAATCTTTTTCTACTGCAAGCAAGACATTCCTTACTGCGGGATTTACCCTGCCGTTAGATGCTTCTGTCGGTGTATACGATGTGGCAGTTGTGCAGAATACCAAGGGGGATACAGCCTCCCTTAACGATGGATTTAAAATATTACAGAAAATTCAGGAGCAGATGATTGCCCACTGGACATTTGATGAAAGGCAGGGTGACAGCGCTTATGATATCAGCGGTAATGGCAATCATTTCAAACTGCTGAATGGAGTATCGTGGGTCGATGGGCTGAATGGCGGGACTGCAGTGGCATTTGATGGGATAGATGATAAGGGGATTTGTGCCGACAAATCCTGCCACACAGATATGAAAGCCCTTACGATTGAAACAGTTATATGGATTAATGAATACCCATCGAATAACCACTGGGGACCGATACTCGTAAAATGGGGAGGCGGCAGTAATTATGATGATTCCTGGGGGCTCGATATTAATAGAATCAGTCCGTTTGGAGGACATGCTGTTGTTGTCGGCACTTCAACGGCATCGATAGTTGGAACTACTCCTTTACCAATCAAGAAATGGATACATTTTGTTTTTACCTGGGAAGATACAAAGACAGCGCTCTATCTTGACGGGGTCAAAGTTGATTCGATTGTAGTGCCGTCTATCGGCAAAATACAAAATTCAAATACTGAGATGCTATTGGGACATAACTCGGATCCACATTATTTCAATGGAAAAATTGATCAAGTCAGATTATATAACTATGCTCTGAATTCTGAAACAATAATAGCACACTACGATTCATTGCACCCGGTTGATATTCATGACGGTGTAACAACCACTGATTGTAATAAAAATAGTGTCACCATAAATTCATTCGGTTTGGTAATTTCCAATAGAGAAAAGCTTCCAATCGAGATCGAACTCTATTCTATCAGCGGACGTAAAGTGGTGGCCGATAAATATAAAGCGACTCAGAACGTAATCAGGGTTGATATGAGTAACCTTGCTTCTGGAGTATATTTCCTAAAGCTGAATTTAGGATCTAGGATTCAGACACGGCAATATGTTATTCGAAGGTAAGACGGCATTATAATTGACCGCATTTTATTTAAGAGTGGATAACGTGGTAGCCTTTTTTTTTAAATACGCTTGATTGCACAGGGTTCTTAGCAGTATTTTCCTCAATATAGAAATTCTTCAATAATTTTTTAGGTGGGGGCGTTATGAAAACTTTTTATTTGTTTTCCGTAATAATTCTTTTTCTTGTTGGATTCCCGGGATGGACAGTTGCTGATGAAACTGCAATACCGGAGTTTACTGCTAAGTCAAACGAAGCGCGTATTATCTTAATCAAACCCGATGCCACAATAGGCAATGTAAAAGGAACGTTGTATGTTAACGGCAAGTACAAGTCGACTAAAATCGGCAACACCGTGCTATCCATTCCTCTTGAATCGGGTAAGCACTACCTTGTATCTGAGAGTCCCGGAGACACCGGGGTCACCATAGATCTCAAAGCGGGTATGCTATATTACCTTATTGATCCTTCTGACGCAGCCTCCCTGAAAACGCTTGGCGATATGCTTTATGAAAAGAAAAACAATGCCGGCGCACTTGCCGCATATCGACAGGCGATTAAAGCTGATCCAACTAGTACCGGTTTTTATAAGCGGTATGCTGAACTGGTCATTAAAGCAAAGGCGAAGGATGAGGAAATTATCAAAGCTCTGGATGGGGTTATCAGTTCCAATGGGGCTGATATCACTACCTTTTTAACGCTTGGCAGGATCCATAAGAAGAAAGCAGATAATAAAAAGGCAACTGCTGCGCAGAAGAAAACTAATTATACCAGTGCGGTCGAAACGTATGAAAAGGCTCTTAAGTTAGAACCACAAAACAAGGAGGCTTTAGGGGCGATTGCCGAATGCAAGGTTAAGATGGGCGACACTCAAGGTGCCGCAGGTGCCCTGGAAGACGTTGTAAAAGCAAATCCCGATGCGGTTAACGAATATAAACAACTTGGCAACCTGTATATGAAGCAGAAACAAAAAGCTAAAGCAATGGGTGCCTATAAAAATTATCTTGATAAAGGCGGAAAAGATCAAGTTCTTACGAAGAAACTTGGTGATTATTACTATACTATTAAGCAGTATGAAGATGCTGTTAAATATCTTGCTATGGTCAAAGGTAAAACAAGCCAGACAATAGGCCATCAGCGGAAGCTTGCGGACGCCTATTATACCACCGGTAAATATAAAAGCGCCACAGTAGTATATAAAAAGCTGAATGCCAAAAACCTCAAGGTAAATATTAAAAAGGATATTCGCAGGAAACTTGCTGAGTCATATATACAATTGAATGATAATCCAAAAGCTCTCTACTGGATTAAACAATATTCAAAGATAAGCAAGGGTAAAAACAGGGAGGTGTCTTACTTGAACGCCTATCTACAGGAAAAGAGCAATCCTGCAAAAGCACAGACACTGTATGCGGCCAATACAAAGAGCTTCCCAAGGGATCACCGTAACTTCCTCCGTCTCGGGATGATGTATTCGAAGAGAAGGAACACCCTTTCGAAAGCAGTAGTCATGTTGAAAAAAGCGGTAGCATTAGCAGATACCATTCCGGCAACCTGGCTTGAGATAGCGCAGGTGTATGGCAAGTTAAGAAAGACGAATGATGAACTGAATGCCTATAAAAAGTATATCCAGACTGACCCGAAAAATCTTGAAGCGAATATTCGTGTCGGTTTGATTCTGCTGGAGAGAAGTAAAATTTCTGAGGGAATGGGGTATCTTGAAAAAGCGCATAAGAAATCCCCTGAGAATGTGAATGTTATGGTCGCATTGGCAAAAGGGTATGTCAGTACCGGCCGTACGCAGGAGGCTCTTGATCTGCTCACCAAGGCCAAGAAATTAAAGCCGGGTGAACCGTCTATCCGCAGGCAGCTATATGTCATTTATAAAGAGAAAGGCCAGGACCAGCAGGCGCTCGATGAGATCAAACAACTTCTCGAGATAAAACGTGACAGTGAATCATTGTTGCTGTATGCCCAATTGCTTATGAAATCAGGTGATGTAACCGGCGCAGAAAATGCAATTGAAGATATACGGGCGACTGATCCTGAGAATATTGAAGCACTCATGATACTGGCGATTATTTACCGGGAGAAGAAAAAGTATGCTGATGCAATTGGTATTTACAAAGAGGTAAACCTGATAGATTCTAAATATGCTCCGGCAATTAACGGGCAGGCCCAGATACACCTGATTCAGAATAAAATACTCTGGGCAGAAAAATATTTTAAGAATGCATTAACAATTGATCCTGATTTTGCGAGTGCCGAGCTGGGCCTTGCAAAAATTGCATCACTCCGAAAAGATAAAGCAAAGTATAAGAAACACCTTGACAGGGCGTATTTTCTCGATCCGAAAGACCCGGAGATTAAAGAGGAATATCAGAAGTCAAAGAAATAGTACATCACGAGAATTGTCTTGACGGATAAGCATCTTGTACACATTTTGTGCATCTAACCTAGTGTGTTTGGATAACATAACTGTTTTTCTCTTATAGAAATTCTATGCATGTAAAAAAAATAGTATTGTTTACCATCATATGGGCAAATGTATTTGCGAATAATGTTGAATTTGGCGGTTCTCTATGTTATCCATTTGCCATGGGGAATAATTTTATAGCTGTAAACTATCGTAGGATTTTATAGGATTTTACCCCGGAGATAAATTAATAAATTTATTAATTTCGCTCTTTGTCATAAGC
>CBDVBE010000199.1:0-11472 GCA_965372145.1 uncultured bacterium
CCTCGAATATCCAAGCATTTAGTATTTATAATAATCCATTTAATTTAATAACGAAGATTCAATACTATCTTGCCTATCCTACCACCGTTACAATTGATGCTTACGATATTACGGGTCGATTAATAAGGAGACTTATTAATAAAAAGAAACAATCCGGTTCCAATACTTTTAATTTGGATAGTAAGAGGTTTGGTGCGGGGGTTTATTTTCTCAGGTTAAGGGCAAATGGTTCTTCTGTTTCAAAGAAGTTTACAATCATAAAATAAAATATGGGTTTAACAAACGGGTGGAACTGACCTTACGGCCAGCTCACCCTTAGCAGTTAGCATGTATTTAAGAAAGGACACCCATGACTGAAAAAAATGACAAAAACATTTCATCATTAAAGCCGACATTAATATCGGTAGGATCGGGTATAACAGTAATTGTACTTTCACTTCCCTTGTTTCCCTTGCAAGACATAATAACCACCAATCTACAAAACACGCAGAACCTAAAGTTGCTAGTAGCACTAATACCAGTAGGATTATTAATATTAACAGTTTTAATATCATTTCTAATATACCTATACTATGAAAATAAAAAACTAAAAACCAGAGCATCTAAATTACAAAATAAATTTGACAAGTGTGACGACAATTTGACGTTCTGGAGAAACATGGGCAAAGACCTTGTTGAAAGCAAAGACAATCCTGAAGAGCTTAGGCTAAAAGCACAAAAATACGCTAAAGAAATTAAGAACAGAAACAAACGCAAATAAACGCCTTTCTTACCCCATCAAGGAGCTTTTATGTTTACAAAAACTGTTGAAACTTACGGCCAAATTTATCATGTACAAAACAATGACCGCGATTTAAGTCGTGACGAAGCCCTGTTAAGATTAAAAGAATATACAGATAAATATCCTAATGTTACTTCTCAGCCAGATGGTTCTGTTATTGTTCCACCTCCTGAGACTTGGTAATCTCTTTGCTTGATGATGGTGGAAGAGTACATTCAAAGAAAAATTCTGTACCTTCTTTAATCTTAGGCCAAGACAATACATTGCTTGCAATTCTTTTGGCTATCTGGATAGGTAGCCTTAATCGTGAACCAAATTCAGGATAATCATCATAAACATTTATTTCTATGTATTCCTGAGATTTTGGATATTTAGTTGAAATCATTTACAACCATCCTTTCCTAACAATCGGGTGGAATTGACAAAATGATAGAGCCATTTTGCAACTCACCCTTGCGGTTATGAATCACGATTGAAAGGAGACGAATATGAAGAACTTATGCGCAATGTTTGAAATATCCGTAGAAGATTTCAACCGTGCAAAAGAATTTTATGAAAGCATATTGGAAATTGAAATCACAGAGATGAATGTCCTGGACACTCAAATCGGTATGTTCCCAATGAAAGAATATTTGAATTGGGGTTGCATTTCAAAATGCGATCAGCATAGGCCATCGAAGGATGGTGCACTCATTTATCTAAATGCCGATAATGATATAGAAGGAATGTTGGAAAAAGTAAAATCTGCTGGTGGTGAAATACTGACACCAAAGACAAAATTGAGTGATCAATTTGGGTTTTTAGCTGTTTTTTTGGACACAGAAGGAAACCGTATTGCACTACATGCACTGAAATGATTCTCAGGCATAACAAGCCAAATGCAACGGACGCTACGCGCCGATGATTTGCCGCGTTATGCCGTATGGAGTATCCTCTGTAATGAAACACCTTTTGAATAGATCTGCAATCGAACGAGTACAGCGGCTCAATAACTGGTTATATACGAAATTTCTACACCGTATCTATCAAAAAGCCAAAATCGTGGAAGAATTGCCTTGGTATACATCTGAGCATCCCCGACTACTTCTCAACGTCATTAATAGTCGAAACAGACCCGGACGGGCTTTGGACATCGGTTGTGGTGTGGGTACTTACGCAATTCTTCTTGCACAGCAAGGTCATAAAGTGACAGGAGTGGATTTCGTTAATAAGGCGATTAGCATAGCTAAGGAACGTGCTGATCAGGCTAATGTTAAAGTTGAATTCATAGAGGCTGATATTCTGCAATGGCAGCCTGCAGGAAGGTACGATCTGATACTTGATATGGGATGTCTGCATGGAATTACGGGCAAAAGAAGGAACGAGTATCGAGAGCGATTGCTTAAATGGTTAGACGATGGTGGTGACTATATCCTTGCGCATTTTGAGAAGACACATTTCTTGGACTATTGTCCACTCGGGCCGCGGAGGTATTCCCGGAAAAGAATTGTTGAATGGTTGTCTCCCGACCTGGAAGAAAAAGAATACCTGAGCAATAGGCGTTTCATGCCCTTTCCCATAGGCCCGGTAGTGTCGATTGGATTATACTGGTTTAAAAAAGGGATTGGAAAATAAGTCACTTTAATAAAATCCATCTGGATGAAAACAAAGTGAAGAATGAGACAGAAATCGTAGAATTCAACACAGAGTAGAAAATGATTAGCGCGGATGCGCTGTGTGGCTATAGAGAAAGGTAGAATGTACTTTGGCATGCAATAAGTTGCATGCTTTGTGGATAAATCAAAAGGTGCATAACAAGGCAATTGCACTTGACCGGGCAAGTGAATTGCACGGTTATAATGAAATTGATCCACCACTATACTATATTTGCTATATATATTTTAATGGAAAAGATAATATTTCAAGGGAGGTAAATTATGCTTGGTACAAAAGAAATTATTAAACAGGCTTCATCTCTTCCTGTTGAAGAGAGGGCTTCTTTAGTTGATTCTTTGCTCAAAACACTAAATGCGCCAAATGAAGAAATAGACCGTAAATGGACAGAAGTTGCAAAGCGACGTCTTGAGGAAATTCTTTCAGGTAAAGTCAAGACAATTCCTGGAAACCGAGTATTTAAAAAAGTTCGGGAACGCTTCTCAAAATGACATTCTCATTCCATCCAGAAGCTGAAGAAGAATTTTTCGCCGCCATTGAGTATTATGAGGATTGCAAAACTGGCCTTGGTTATGATTTTTCTATTGAGGTTTATACAACAATTGATAGAGTAATTTCCCTTCCTGAAGCTTGGACGCTTTTAGAGCCTGATATTCGCCGCTGTCTTGTGAATCGTTTCCCTTGGTCCTTAAGAGAAATATTCCCATTTCCCTGTTATTCGAATCGCGAGGTATTTTAATATCAGCTCCTTATGTGTATTAAAAATGATAGTTGATGTAGAGAGATTGGTAAAAAATGGCAATACTCTAAACTATTAAACTACCACCGTCCCTTTTACTCGGATAGAGTCATATTTTTCTATAATACTCTATTTTTTCTTCCGATAGGAACTGAAACTAACTCTTCTTATAAATCCTTCCTCGTCCTGAACAGTGAGCGTATGCTTGCCTGGTTTAAGGTCACAAGGCATTGTGTGAATATCAATTGTCTCGCCGATGAACTGTTTGTCAATATACCAGAACAGGTGGACTGAAGGCCGCTGATGTTTTGCTGAGAGAACCAGTTTTTCATAGGTGCCGTCGTAATCACGGGGAATCAAAATTTTTATATCCGACACCGGATACACAATTTCCAGAAGGTTGTCTTTTCTATAGGTTAGGCATGAAGGAGAGTGGGGCGGTATTGAGTCGGTAGCAACAGCATTCTTGTTGAGAATATCCTTGACCGCAGGTGAATGGATGGTTCTGGTAACCCAGGCAGTGTCACTATTGTTCCAGCAGAGAGAGCATACTGATTTACCGCTTTTTTTATCGATCAGATAGCGCTTGTGAAAGGGACAGGTACCGGGAACATAGGCAGTAATTGGCCTTTTCAGCATGATGGTATCAGGGCAGTGCGGGTTGACAGGAAAACCACTGTACGTGCAACAGGCAACATCCTGCAAATCATATTCAGGTGTTTCAAACCACAATTGCTTGTCATGGTGGCTTAATGCATTGAAAAGAGAAAAGAGCAGCGGTGCGGCAGCCTTAGCACCACCGATTTCAGTATTACCTTCACCGGTAAAGTTACCGATCCAGACACCGATCGTCCATTCACGGTTAACGCCGATTGCCCAGCCGTCTTTCTGACCGTAACTGGTGCCGGTTTTCCAGGCAACAGGTACCGTATTATCGAACTGGTGCCAGTAAAATTCGATATCAGGCCGGGAGAGTTTATTGAGTATGTTCAGGACCTGCCACGAAGCACCATCGCTTAACAGGTGAGATTGTCTGTCTGATGAGGATGTCGGTTGTGTAGTGTGGACAAGGGTAAGGTCTTTTCGAATACCCGCATTACCGAGTATGAGATAGAGTTGAACCAGCCCCCATAGCCGTGCTTCTGCACCGCCGAGTATAAGAGTAAGGCCGTACCCTTCCGGAGAACGAAAAAGGCCCTTCAGCCCGGAAGCTTTGAGAAAATCATACAAATCGGTAATACCGTATGTGTTAAGAAGACGAACGGCGGGAACATTCAGAGATTGCATGAGAAATTGTTCAATGGTGACAACACCTTGAAACTGCTTGGAAGCATTCTGTGGAGCAAAGGTTCCGTAAAAGGAGGGGACATCCTGTACCAATGACAGGGAAGTATAGGGCCCTCTATCGAACAACAGGCCAGCAAGAAATGGCTTGAGCAAACTGCCGGTTGATCTGAAAGCCTGCACACCGTCAACACGGCCGTTATGAAGCGTATCATTGTAATCCTGAGACCCGATATAAGCACGTAAAAATCCGGTCTCCGTTTCAGCAACCAGTACTGCGCAATTCCAGATTCCTTGTTGCCGAAGAAGTGCATGATGAATCTGCACTCTATTTTCAACAAACTGCTGAAGGTTTTTATCCAAGGTGGTATAGTTTCTTGAACCTATGCGGGAATTATTAACAACTCGCTGCGTTGCATGGAGGGCTATAAAAGGTAAATGGCGTTTTTTACCGGGCAGCGGTTCAGAACACGCAAGACTGCAGCTGAGACTGTCCATATATCCCTTATCACGGAGAATACCAAGCAGTCTGTTTCTTTTAAAAAGCAATGAAGACCGTTTTTTAGCCAGGTTGATATGTGAGGGGGCATTGGGCAGGACGGTAAAGAGTGACGCCTCCGCCCAGGTCAATTCAGTCATCGGTTTTGCAAAATAGCACTGTGACGCGGCTTGGATACCGACAATATTCCCGCCCATGGGCACCTGTTCGGCATACCGTTTGAGAATATATTTTTTAGAATAACGAAGTGTTAGTTTGAAAGCGGTCTGGCATTCAATCAATTTGTTGAAATAGGTGCGTCTTTTGGGGTTTGCAAGACGTGCCACCTGCATGGGAATAGTACTACCGCCGGTGACGATTTTTCCAGCAGCCATATTAACAAAGAATGCCTTGACTAAGGATACAGGGTTAATCCCCGGATGATAGAAGAATAATCTGTCTTCATACGTGGTAACCGCAGTAATGTATTTCTCAGGCAGGGGAAGGGTATCCCGCGGGAAACGGTATTGTTGATCAGGTGCCAGAAAGACTCTGAGAAGATCTCCTTTAAAGTCATATACTAACGTTGAATAGGTATCGGGAAACAGCCTGCCAACCGGCCAGATCAGCCACAACAGTATCAGTACCACAACTGTTCCGAATATGACAATCTTTCGTTGTATGCGCTTTGGTATCATGGGCTATTCAACGGTAGTTGTCCCTGCTTTGATACGCGCATAGAAATCAGGTGAATACATCGCTTCCACCGACGCTGGCGGAAGAGTATAGGTTCCTGCAAAGGTCGGATTGAGTTTGATACCGAAAAAAAGAGCCCTTCCTGGATACAGATCAAAGAACCAGTTCACCCGGTCATCGCGGATATCCATATATTCACCGTCACTGAGTCTTTTCTTTTTAATCCATTCAGGCGGTTGTTCACCGGAGACCCGGAAGTTGATGATCTCCCACCCGGAAGGAAATACACTGGTTAGAGCCAGCTCATCAACCTGTTCTCCGTAACTGCTGGTGACAGAATAGACAACCCAGAAAGGTTTACCCTGCTTTCTATTATTAATCTGAATCGGTATGCCGTCGTCACTATAGAATGACCTTGTCATTTCGATATTCTGATGCTCGGTTTTGATCCTGTTGTCAATAGGTATCCCCTCAGTGAGGAGTGTAACAAAGAGTGGATTACTTTTTTTTGTTTTGATAAATATCTTTTTATTCCACTTATTATCGAGTGAAAGGGTCATCTGATAATTATCCAGCATATATTTCTTCTTTTTTCCATTCTCAAACGCGACAGTGAACGGCACTGAGCCACCAGTAAACGGAGACGCCTTATAAAAAGCACCAATAGCAAGAAGTGTGATAGCGGTCTCCTGTGTTGAATACCAATCGTATGGCCTGAATGTTTTAGCTACTTTTCGTAGGAGGGATGATGCTTTCTTCTTCTTATTCATTTTCAAACAGAGATAGGACATGAATGCCCGGTCGCGAAGAGAAGAGCCATACGTACCACACATTTCCCGGTAGTCCGGAAAATCGTACTGGATTGACTTCTCAACCTTTACAGCAATATCATGCTTCCCGCTCAGATAGTATGCTGTAGCCAGAAACATGCGCGAGAGAGGATCGAGCTGATTAATATGGTTTTCACGCAACAGATTCATACCGCCCATGTGCGGTTTACCGGCGAGTGCCAGGAGAAAGAGACGATAGGTCTGGAACCGGTGATTTTTTTCATCTATCTCCTTCGCGCGGCTCTTTGCATCCCTTAGCCAGTGATTAAACAGCTGATCCGGTACATGGTATCCAAGCTCCCGGGCTTCTATAATAAAATGGCCCAGATAACTCGTTCCCCAGTTGCTGTATACCGGTTTGCAATAATTATTTGCAGGCCACGACGAGAAGCCTTTTGCCATCTGGAAACGGGGCAATGTGCCAATAGTCGTATTAATATTATCGGTTATGGACTGCTTCTGATACGACTTCAGTTCAAGCAATCCGGTCAGGTGAAATTGCGGAAATACCGATGAGACCATCTGTTCAAGACATCCATACGGATATCTGATGAGATACTTGACCCGTTTGTCGAGCTGAATATCAGGAATCCGGCTGAAAGCAAGTATTGCTTTATTAGTCCCCTCAAGGCCGAATTTCTTAGGAATAAGGGTAACCGGATTATCCTTAACAACGGTTGTTTCGATAACTTCAGTATAGAACGGATTGGCACTGGTTACCGGTAGATAGACAGTGTAATCAGCAGAGAATTTTCCTGCTTTTGCAGTAACAACGATAGTGTCTGCGCCGATTCTATTACCAACACTTACTGAAAACCGCGTATCCTGTTCTCCGATTTTGGTAAAAGTCATAGTCTGGGTGTTTCCGTCAACCGCCTTTAGATTGGCTGAAAGCTTGAGTGAAAGCGTAACGTCATGAACACTTTTATCCATGCTGAAAACAGAAACAGGTAGAAAGAATTGATCGCCCGGCCGGGCAATGCGTGGGATTGTAGGAAGAATCATTAACGGTTGTTTCACCGGTACCGTTTTTTCAAGCGATACATAACTGTGATTGCCGGTGCCAATAATCATCATTCTGACTGAGCCGATATAATTGGGCATGGTAAATGTTGTTTTTTTGGTTTTTCCCGGTTTGATGGTAAGTGGTGCCTGAAATAGCACAACAGGTTTAAACCGTTTTGTTTTATTGGGATCGACCCGTTTCTTCCGCCCTTCTTCGAACTCATCTCCACCGATTGAGAAAAATTTATCAACGTCGGGCAGCAACATACCGATGATCTCATCAAAATTATCACTGGTCTGGACTGCAAGCCGAATTTTCTGAAAATAGTGTTCCCATGCATCGGGTGTCTCAAAACCGGTAAGGTCCAGTAATCCTTCATCAACGATTGCAATAGTATAGGTTGCTTTCCGGGAAGATTTAGAGGTGATTTTGACAGTAAAGTCCTTTTTGGGTTCCAACTCATCCGGTGCGGAAAGAATTAGTGGAAGGCGGGTGGCAAGATTTTCTACAGAGAGAGTTTTGATGCCGTAAAGCCGCATCGGTGCGTCGTTGGTGTTCTGATTGTGCGGCTGAATAAGGCTTATGGTTGCATAGAAGTTGGGAACCATCTCATCGGTTACGGTAAAAGTGTACATGGTTCTGGGGCTTTTTAACGGTACCCATTCTCGGTGAAGAATTCGTGTTCCCTGTTCAAGGCTGATGAGTGCAACACCCTGCTTTGGGGAATCGAACGATAGGGTTGCTTTATCTCCGGTATAATAGACATTCTTATCAGAAGCGATCTTCAGATAGTTTCTCTCCTTTTCCTCAGCAGCTAGTCCCGCACCCCAGCTGGATGCGTAGAAGAAGAGGCCTGATTCATGGCCGGAGGTCAGATTTTCAACCAGGATAAGGTGTTGTCCATAATCTTCAACTGGAAATTTATGGACAACAGGTTTTCGTTCTGACTGATAGGTATGTTCACTTATTTTATAGGTGGCTTCATCTTTCCGGAAATCTTTTTTATTCCGAGAATCATAGTGCCACCACCAGTGCCGACGGTTGACATAGTGCGTAACCTTGATTTCGTGTCCCTCAACAGGTTTTCCTTTTGGATTAACTACAACCAGAGGCAGCGAATAGGTCTCACCGAGTTTAGCGTAGCGCCAGCGAAAAATATTCTTTATACCGGTAAAAACAGAAAAAGGATATATGGTAATCCGTTTGGCTGCTGCAGTAAAGTTACCGCCTTTTTCGTAGACCGTCGCTTTCAGAATTCCGCGTAATATTTCCGGGACATTAGTTGCTTCAGGAATGGCATACTTAAATAATCTGATTCCCTGTTCATTCAGCTTATCGTCAAAAACGGTATGTTCTCTTGGCTTGTATTTTTTAAGAGGTGTTGTAAATATATAGTCGCTGTATTTTGCGGGACGAAAAGACTGGGCAGAGAGCGATATTTTCATGTTTGCCTTCAGATTGGCAGCCGGTGCACCAAAGAGATATTTCGTGGTAATTGTTCCTTGCAAGGTAAGGTCAGGTGCATGGATAGATTCCGGTACATCAAGAGTAATTTTCAGCCGGTTCGGTTTAACGGTTTCCACTTTAAGTTTTTTGGTAAAAGTCTGATCGCCAATCTTCACTTTGGCACGCCAGTCACCAGTAGGATCAGATATATCAGTGAGAATCGGCAAGTAGACATGGCCGTTAAAGCCACAGACAGTTTTTCGATTGATTACCTTCTGGCCCTTCGGATTTACCACTTCGAGGATTACCGGCATATCCTTGGGTGGTGCAGTACGGTTGACACGGATAATAACAGCCAGATGGATAGAATCACCGGGCCGGTGAACGCCGCGATCAGTGTACATGAATACATCGGTTCCTTTGATACCGCCGGTACTGCCGCCCACATCGAACGTATTGATCTGCCACGCCGGATGATTCATATTGAATATCGCTATACCGTTATTATTGGTGCCATAGACATAGGATCCGCTTTGAGAGAAATGGATATACCCGTCTCTGTCGGTTGTCCGGGTTTCCAGTTTCTTATTCTGGTAGGTAAAAAGGGACAGCGTCAGGCCGCTTAACGGTTGAGCGGTTTGAACATCTGTTGCAAAAACATCAATACCACTTTCTGTTTTTTTTACAGTCAATCCAATATCAGATGCGATGAGAAGTTTTGTTTTATTCCCGTGTGAATAATAATAACCGCTCTTACACGGGCTTGAATAATAATCATTATCTTCAAAATACAGGTCACCGGCAGAAAGGTTGTCCCGTTCAGTTGTACAACGGCCAGTCAGGTCATTACCAGTAAACTGTGTTTTAATAACAAAGAGAGAATTCTTTTTATTTTTAAAAACGGAGGTCAGATCAAGCTCTGTTTTTATCCATTTATTCTGTTTGTCTGTGATGTTTATCTTTTTTGAGTAAATTTTTTCACCAACCCGTGAGAGGTCCTGATATCCTCTACTTGATGAGTAACCGTAGTAATTATACCTTGAAGATGTTTTTTTCTTTGCAAGAGTATTCTTCTGCAGGAAGAAACCGATATTCTGGGGAAAAATTTCGGTAACGCTGATTTGGGCCATTTTTACATTGACTGATTTGAACTGTAGTTTGTATTCGTTGGAAGTGGGCAGGAAGACGCCGTCCGAGAGCCAGACCAGATCGGGTTTGATATTATTAAAGAAAAACCGTGCAGTGTATTCTTGGGCCAACTTTATTCCAAATATACTGGGTAATCCTTTTGCAATGGTTATATGGTATTGTTTACCGGGAAGAAATGAACCGATAATTTTAAGATATTTCCCGGAAATCTTCACCTTATAGTCAATGGAAGGAGTAATGGAAACAAAGCCGGAAAGGTCTATTTTTTTCTTTAGAGGATCATTAAATCTGAAACCATACGTCTGTTTGTCACTCTCGGGATCACTCATATCCATATGTGTAATAACTCGAAACATGTCGATACCAGGAAGAAAAAGTTTCTTTTTCCATTTTTTATTGTTTGCCGTGAATTTCCCAGGAAGGGTAAGGGTAAAGTTCTGTCCTTTCCGGGTACGAATAAAGGGCGCAGAGATAATTTTTACTCTGTTTTTCAGCTCTTGCTCTTCCAGGCTTAATCCTATTTTTCCCTTAGGGCCTTTCATTTTAAGGGTTTTGTAAACCTTTGCCAGAGTGACCGGCTGTGCAAACGTGAGAATGCCGGTGTAACGTACGGTTTTTTTAACACCTCTTTCCGCTTCAAAGTCACCATCCAGTGCAATTATCTCCTGCTCAGCAACCTTAAAAGAAAAGGTAAAATTATTCACATCCTTCTTCTCGCCAAACAGAATCTTTCCCTTGAGTACGCCAGTAACATTTTTCCCGGCCGGCAGATTGTTCTCCGGTATAAAACTTAGTGTTTTTGGAGAGAGCCATGTAGCATGGCCTGAAATTGAAGGCTTAAAACTGAATGGATTCTTATCCAGTATCGTTCCAGAGAGATGATTTGAACCCATCTTATTTCGGAATTCTATGTCCAGGGCAGAGGTGATGGGAACCAGTGCCGGAGGAGCCTGAATAATCTCCTTATCAAGATTTATTTTCCCCTGGAGTGTAGCAATGATTTTTTCATCACCGGTAAGAGGGCGTTTGGTTTCATCGGCTTTTTTGGTGCATGAGAAGAAAAGAGCAAGAACAAGGAAAATGATCATAGGATTCATTTGACAGGTCCTTTGACGACTGATAACTGATAGTAATTTTGTTTTTTGGAATTAATATAAGAGAGTACCACATATTAATCAAGAAAAAAGCACTCCTGCACCAAATCGGTTAATATTTGTGAAGGTACTTACGGTAAAAAAACAATAAATTTACGGGATAGTTAATAAAATAAGCCAAAAAATCTGCTACAGGGCATAGTTATACGAGGGGCACTTTTTAAGCGCAAGTATCCTGGGACGGTGGTAGTTTAGTATCCTGGGACGGTGGTAGTTTAGTAGTTTATAGAAAGCAAAGTCGCCTGAAATGACAAGA
>CBDVBE010000200.1:0-11446 GCA_965372145.1 uncultured bacterium
AATTCAAAATATCCAACTGCCGACCAGCTATCGCGAAGCGATTTTGTTCAACTAGGTATATGCAGAACTTATAAGATTGAAATTTAACCAAAAAGGTTCTGCATATATCCCCAACAATCACATAATCCGTACCAAATCTAATCTATTTGAAATAAATTCATTTCACCTTATCAGTAGCATTAAGCGATCCGAGAACAATGTTCACAAAACCACTTTTCATTCAGAACAAAAAATCATTCCCATAATGTATAATTCTTGCCGGACAAAGCGGCAATAATTTTCAAAATAAAAGTGAAAAAAGGCGTTCATCAATAAGAGCAGTTTCCCACAGGGTGGATAACTCCTGGTGGGAATAAATTCTCTACTAAATTTTATTGCTGGTCTATTTTTAGGCAATTGAAAAAAAGAATATTTACCTGGAAACTTTTTAATGCAATCATTGTAATTTTTCAATTGATTAGGTTAAACAGTATTTGCTCGATAATGATTTTTCTATTTATCTTATTATCTTCATAGTTACAGTGGTCCGACCCCAGTTTTGTTTTATTACCATTTCAAAAACGAGGTTATTACAGAGGCAGTATTCCTATCAAAATACTCAATAAAATAGACTCCTGAGGATAAAAAAGAAATATCTATTGCCAGACCGGTTTCGGGTACTACAACTCGTTTTGCTCTTTTTCCGTTCAATGAATAAATTGCTACGTCAATATCCGAACCTGAATGGTTGGTGAAGGTTAATGAGGAACCGGTCTGGTTACCCTGTACGGTAAAAGGGCCGGTTGCATTATTGCTTATTAATGGATGATCGTTAAGAATCGGGACAATAAAGGGAGAGTAATAATATTTAACGTTTATATCAATGTCCCAGGTGTTTGTCGTGGTGTCCCAATCAAGAAAATAAACCCCTGAATGTTTCCCTTCGTTATTGCCAAGTGCAGCGAATTCAGAAAACACCTAAAGGATAAATTGCTTTCTTTAAAAAAATGTTGACAAATAAGATACTTAACGTATTAATTAAGATTAGGTACTGAACTGTGTTTTTAAGCCTCCGTCCCATGTATCTAGCGGTGATCAGAACCTAAATCATCTAGCAAACAACCGGTTATATTAAAAACATTTTTGTTGTGCTACAAACTTAATGATAATGTACACTTGTAGCACAATAGAGGTTTTAAATAAATAATTTAGTTGTGCTACATAATTGACTATAATATATATTTGTAGTACAACAGGGGTTTCTTATGAGCGTAATTTTCCATGTACTCAAAGAAGAGCTTGAACGGCTGCTGGAGACCGAAAGCGGCTATTCCAAGGCCATTGCCGACATGCCGCGTGGTGCACCTCGTATCCAGAAAAGGCGCAATAAGAACTATCTCTATCTAGAGTACCGTGATGGCCACCGGGTCGTTCATGATTACGTCGGACCTCAGGACAGCGAAAAAGCTAAGGAAGTGCTGGAAAAAGTCGCCCAGAGAAGACGCTATGAGAAGTTACTCAAAGAAACAAAATCAGCACTTAAAGATGTAAGAAAGGCCCTTCGTGGAAAAATTTGATTTACTTGTTAAGGTACTTACCGATTTACAGGACGTGGGCATTCTAAAGCATCTGATACTGGTAGGCAGCTGGTGTCAGGATTTCTACCGCTATCAGTACGGCAATCCGAAAGAGATTCCCGCAACCAAAACCATGGATGCCGATATTCTGATTCCGCGGCGTATGCCACGTGTAAACCCGCCCGTCGATATCGTGGCCATTATGAAGAAAAACGATTTCATCTTTGAGATCGAACCACCGTCCGGATTGTACAAGTTTAACCACCCGTTGCTTACGGTCGAGTTCCTAACCGATCCCGGTGCAAAGCCCGAGGAGGTAACCCGTCATTTTAAACAACTGGGTGTTACTGCCCAGGAACTGCACTTCATGAGTCTCCCACTCTCATACAACTTTCCGTTGACATATAAGCATCTCACCTTAAACATTCCCGAACCTGAAGCGTTCGCTCTGCACAAGCTCATCGTATGCCAACGCCGCATCAATAAAGAAAAAGCCGAAAAAGACCGGCTTACCGCCCAAGGGATGTTTCTGTTCATTCAGACCGACCCCAAGCGCATCGAACGGTTTCACCAGATAATCAACGAGCAATCCAAAGGATGGCAAAAACGAATAAAGGCTGCCCTGGAAAACACCGGATTACAGTTACCCGGAATTATTTCTGCCCCATAACGCTGCCTATTAAAAAAATTTTGACAAATATGATACTTAACGTATTAATTAAGATTAGGGACTGAACTGTTTGTGAGAGCATATAAGAATACAAACACGAACACGCTTTATAACTATATTGTTTAGGAATGTTCATATGGGACTGGAAATTACTCATACCAATTACCAGGGTATACCGGTTCTGCAATTAACCGGTTCCCTCATGGATACCGATGCATTAAGGTTTTCTCGGGAATTGAGGAATTTGATAAAAACAGGACAGGTGCATGTTGGCGTTGATATAACCCAGTTGGAATACATTGACAGTCACGGGCTGGGCCTGATAGTATACCATTCTAATACCTTACAGAAGCAACAGCGATCACTAATCATTTATAACTCCAATACAGATCCCAAATCCTACATTAACAGGCTTATCAACTCTACGAATCTGCATATTGCGCTCAATATTTCTTCTCGATGACAGAATCCCTCCTTCAAGCGTTTAATCACTCCCAGCTACGCCAAGTATCCTTTTCACCCTCTTGAGTGTTCCGTCTGAAAGATATGTGTCAACGATCACCAGATAACTTCCCGGTAGTATCTTTTTACCGGTATCCGTTTGAAGATTCCAGAAAATTTTCTTCATACCGCCAGAACCGGAAGTAAACAAGTAGCGGTTTACTCTACTTTTATAGATACTATTACCAACAGGATCACATACATGAATAATACAATGTTGGATTTTTTTTCCGTAAACATAGAGATCCACCCCCTCAGAGGTGACTGATACAGGATTCGGGACGATGGTCAACGGTGTCGACTGCGCCTTGGGTGCTGTGTGTACCTGATTAATCGCGGTAATGGTATCATGCCAGACGATTGAAACGGTAGTTGTATCACCGGGAAGGATCGGAACTTTTTTTTCAGCGCACTGCACCTCGGTGATAATGCTGTCGGTATAATCCATCAGTGAGAAGCTGTCAATCTGACCGGTACCGCCGGTGGAAATAATCTGCAGGAAAAACCGGCCTGCTTTCCGGGGTAACGAATCCAGAAAATCTGAAATGTCTATCCCAATTTCGATAGTGGAGTCCATGTTCTCGCCCTGCATGGGAAAGCTGCCGCCGGCAAAATTAAACTGACGTGCATAGGTTTTGGTTATTGACGGCACCTCAGATTGAACGTCAGGTGAAACGCCGGGGATAATCCGGAGGTGGCTGCGGCTGTTGTGGGTGAGTGTCACTTTACAGGTTAAACGTGGTGTATAATCCGGAATAACATGCATCCCATACATGGTATTGTCATTTTTAATACCACCTACCCCAACAGAAATTGCAAGGTTACGGTAGGGCATATAGGCAAAACCGCTATCACCGAAGGTGGTTCCCCAGGTGTTAATAAAATAGACCGCGCCAATTTCCCAGTCTTTCATATCCACAATAGTGTCTCCGGTGATATCGATGTCGTTTGTATACCGTCCATCCAGATTCACATCATACCGTACGCTGTCATCATAGCCGACAAGAGTAAGGGAATGGCCGACAAACATTCCCCATTGCAGCACGATACTTTTCCCCGCCTGCGGAGTACCGGGCGGTATCTCTTGCAGCACATATTCCGAGGTATTCACCCCAAAATTGAGCAGGCCGCCTGTAGACGAGCTGTCACCATGGTTATACAGCCACTCTTTCATCCGGTTCAGACCTTCTGGAGTATTTACCGCAAACGTAAAAATGTCTGAAATCCGGTTGTGTATGCCACGGTAATACACATTATAGCCGGAGACCCACCGCGTGGGATACCCATTGGCAAACCCGCCGAAATCAGACACATTCGGTATGCCGTTCTCCAGAATAACCTGACACCCGTCACGGGCATTTTCACACTCGCTCTGGCCGCCGTCATTGAGGAAATGAAAGGTAAAGCAATAGGGGTATTGATTTTCAGGGACATTGGCGGAAAGATTGCGCGCCGCGTTTATCTCATAGGTAAAGGTTATACCGACACCGCTCGCTTCGCCGCAACTGCCGAAACCCTGTTTAAACAATGGACGAAGGTATGGCGTAGTACTATTATCAACCCGTGAAGGCAGTTCCGCTGTTGCGATACCGTATGAAAGAGATATACAAGCAATACTACATACTATTGTACTGAAGGCAGGTAGAATACCGGCCTGTTTCCCTTCAGAACCTGATTTCTGACTATAGAAATTCATACGAATGTAGTATCTCTTTTAAAAACTATTTGCAGATCACTGGATAATGATAAAAAACTTTTTAAATATAACTGTTTTATTCAAATGATTCAGTGTTATGCAATAGTACCCCGGAGAATTATCAGGGAGAAAAAGGGTATACCGCTCCTGTCCGGGAGGGATTCGTTCCGAAAACAGCAATCGGCCATTGCACGAGTAAAGAAACAACTGCAAGATCTCTGTAGTACGATTTCCAAGAATAGAAATAGTATTTGATTGTATGGTCCACGTTATCTTCTCTGCAGTTTGACTATGCTGAAAAGTAATACCATTTTCCTTTACAATAGTAAAATAGCCTGAAACATCTGAACTGATGCTGCCGTAATCTTTCACCCGTATTTTAATTCCTTTTCCGGAAAAATTAAAGCTTGTCTGTGACGGAATCCAAAGGAGTGAATCCCTGCTTCTGATATCCTGGGTATCCAGTATTTCTTTCCAGGTCAAACCGCTGTCCAGGCTGAAAAATACACCCATAAATGTTACCTGCAAAGAATCAAATTCCCATTTAATTTGAATAGTATCATCACTGGAGAAGACTTCTCCGCCGGTCGGATGAATCAGCGTAATAGGATTGTTGGCAGCTGTGCTGCTACGGTGTTGCAATAAACCTGGGGTATCCCCGGAAGTACTCGCCCGAATGGGGGAAAATAAAAGTAGACCGGTAAGAAACAGATTTCCCATTGTACGCATTATTGATTGCCTCTTCGTGTAAAAATGCCTCCCCCTGATAAAGGGAAGGCATTATTTCCATTTATTGTCCAACCTGAATTTTACCGGCTGACCAGTATCTTTTCAGAAAGTATTCCTTTTGATGTTTTACAATTCAAAATATATATACCTTCTGCAATAGTATTATATTTCCAACGAGCAATAAAACTATTTTGAGATACTTTCTCTGGAGTAATGGTTGCCACTGCCTTACCTATGGGATTATAAATGGTAATAGACAAAGTTACTTGATCTCCGCTCGAGTAACGTATGAATACAATACCATTCATATTTTGTATACTGAAATTGTGATTATTGGTATAGGATACATTATTCGGTTCTGTATTGGTTAAGCCGATGGGAACTGCGTATTCCATCAATGTTACAGCGCCGATTATACAGGCTGCGGCCATTTTCTCGCCGGTATAATTTTTATTGATCGTATCTGCTGCTGTATGAATGCCGCTGCCACCGCCACCCATTAACTGACATGCCAAATAACCTTGCTTATTAAAAGCAGCTAGATCAGTCCCACGTTTCTGCCATTCCTCTACAGTAGCAGGATCCTCTTTGGTCATCCTAACATATTTACTGAGTTCATAAGTAGTATAGAGCGATCTCACTTTTGTCGCCTGTCCAGATGATCCGGCAACTTCCCCTGTACTCAGCCTGACTGAGCCACCCCAACCGATCATATCGTAATTCCATCCGCAGATGCTCTTGACACCTGCAGCTTTAAATGCTTTGAGTAAAGCCGTGGCTCCCTTAAATCCAAATTCTTCTCCACAGAATGAGGAAAATACAATTGTATTTTCAAAGGTGTAGTATTGCAGAAGACGACAAGCTTCTAAATATCCTACTGTTTGGGAGCCACCATCCCAGGCTCCCTGATGCCGGCTCTCTGAATTACTATCCTTTAGTTTATTGTCAGTGTGGCCGCCCATGATACTAACATAACCGTTCAAAAGACCCGGATTCTTTTTCCCATATCTGACTCCGCTTATCACCGGCGCTAGACCGGATACAGGTGTTTCGATAATCGAATCACACCCATAGGCTTTAAATTTTTCTTTTAACCAGGGATTTACCTCGTCTCTCATGTATTTAGCATCAGCGAACCGGTTATGAAAAGCGACGCAATTTCTCAAGCAACTATCTGCGCTGTCTGCACCTGTGTTTTCAAAACGACCTAGCATATCAGTAATATATTTACTTATCTGAACCGGTCTCTTATGTATTGCCATAATTTCCGGATCGACTTCCGTTTCAAAGCTGAGTTTGTCCATCTCTAAATAATTTAATTTTACCCGATATTCAGTAATTCTCTGAAGATTATCTATGCTGGTCTGTATCAGCAAACACTTCTCGAAAATCTTAATGACCCGGCCATATTTTTCAAACGTTTTTTCATCATATTTGTTTAACACCGCCTGATTAGATTCAAATATGGGATATACAAGGTAATAATCTTTGGTTTTTGGATCATTATCAAGAATCCGGTAAGAAAAATTCCGCGTGTTCATCTGTGCTAAATCATTATCATTTGCAATAACAATAAAGTGATTTCTCACATAATCGATAACAAAAAAATCCTTTTTACCCTGTTCGGTAAGATTATCCATTACAATCAAGTAGTCGTTTGCATAGACTCCGATGGCAAAAAACAAAAGACTAACAATACAAAAATATTTGGACTTCATAAAACCCTCCCCCTCTGAAATTTTGGATTAAAAACTATGAAACACAAATTGTTTTTTGACTGTTTTAGCTGATTAAATATGATAGTTTCATACATCCCCCTCTCACAAAGAATGTAAACTATGCGGATGATTCAAATATCGGTTATAGCAATGATGGGTCTCTGTTTATACTTCTGAAGATTAATTTCCCTCTCCTATAATAATAAACAAAATCATTGTATATCGTGCGGTTTTTCTCACTATTTCTGGCGTATTTTGCATTTTTATGATTATATCAACAGCTTGGAACAAATCTGTTACAACACCAAAATTTGTCCACAATACCAACTGTGTACTTTCCCGGAAAGTTATAATTTGGATATTAATGGTTATTTTTACTAGATTAATATATAATGACAAAAATATCCTCACCCCGTTTAGTCCTGCTCTCACATCACCTTGGGGGGGTAAAGGGAGACAGTTAGGGATGAGGATATTTTATAATCAACCGCTATTTTTAAATCTTTACAATCCTTTCTTTTACTTTCTTACCAGTATCGTTATCGTCTTTGTAAAAGAACCCACTTCCATTCTGCACAGGTATAATCCGGCAGCCAATGCATTCCGCTTCATCGTAATCCCTACCGAGTGACTTCCTGCACTGACAGGTCCTTTCACCAGAGTCCTGACAAGTTTACCCTGGACATTGAACAGTTTTACACTCACCTGTTTTCTATCAGCATACTCAGGGATCTGGAAAATAACGCGTGAACCGTTATGTCTGAGACTATAGTTCTTCGGCAGCTTGACCAATCCTTTGATACCAACGGATTCACCGGCAACCTGGAAATCGTCAACAGCCATATCACCGCACCAGCTCGAACCCGTGATACCGCGCAGTATGAACCGGACACGTTCGCCTTTGTACTGGGACAGGTCCTGTTTGACTTCAAACCACTCTTTGCCATGATCATCTTTCAAATGGACAACACCTTCCTTCATAACACCATCGACCTCAATATCGACATACAGATTACCCATGGCGTTTGAATCGCTTTGCATATGGGCCCAAAAGATTAATTCAGGTTTGTTAAGCAGATTCAGGTTGAACTTGGGTGAAATCATTTCCGTTTTCTTCTGAGGATTATTCGGACTGGAAGCCTCGACATAGATATAGTTTCCGGTACCTGATGTTTTGTCCGCGGTCGGACCCGTGCTCTCATACTGATTCGAAGGCGTCGGGCCAGTAAATACTAACCAGTCGAAGTCATCACCAGCCAGCTGTTCCCATTTCTCAGAAAGCGGCCTGGCATCGGTCTCCATATCATCAAAATCCTGGATATGGGGAAAATCAGCAATGATATACTCCGCAATAATGCTGAAATTCTCTGCACTTTCACTGAGAACAGTATCATTGTCAAGGCTGCTTATTTTGATTTTATAATCAGCACCGACTGTAAAATCCATGGTAACCTCAACATCAAACACACCATTATTAGCAACATCTGCTGCCAGAGTCTTATCCACGGCTCCACCTTTAAGCAGTTCAATCTTTACATTACCACTGACATTACTGCCCCATTTAATAGTATAGGTGTTGCCCTGTTCCCACTCTTCACCGCCGTTAGGTGAATTTACCGTAAGATAGGGGCCACTGGCATACTTCGCCAGGACCAAGGAACCGGCTCCCTGAAGGTTCATGCCGTAGTGCCAGTATACATCAAAAATCCCTTCTTCATTAAACCACTTCCTGAATGCCTCTCCGAAGCAATCACCCGCCCCTAACGGTTTATTATAAGCACGGAAAGTCCCGGGTTTCATACTCCCTGTTTTTGCACTACCGACACATATAAGACCGGCATCTTCTAATGCATAACCACCGCACATATTCGCTCTATCATAATCTGCATTTGAACAGGCATAGGAATTATAAAAACGGCAATCCATATCCACGTCCCTCTGATTGTTCATATTAAACCCAATTGCATGCATTGTCGGTGATGAATGTGAATAGACAAATCCATACTCCCTGCCTTCAACCAGTGCGGCACTCCATTGACTTCCGCAACTGCCGGTGTAGGTATCTATGTTATCTTTTTCATACCCCATATCGCCCTGGTTTTCAGCTTCAAGACCGCCCCATTCACTCTTCTGGCCGGCAATTACATATAACCGTTCCATATCATCCTGGCCATACATTCTCTTTTGGACTCGTGCAAAATAGTCATTCACCAGGGTCACTTCATCACCAAAATAACTCTCCAAAACACTGCCGGTAAGGCGAGATATCCATATTTCAGCCTCTTTATTCCCGCTGTGGTTTGAAAAAACACTGCCGGAACCTGACCAGCTTCCATCCAGATCCATATAGTACAAATCACAGACATACTGGTCCCGCTCTCCATAGAAACCACTACTGGAATATTCCGGTACAGGAAGATCGCCGATTAGTACCGCACCTTCTAAACCGTTTTCATTGTATTGTGAAGTTAACGCAGCCTTCAAATCCTGAACAGTACCGTTCTCGCCAAAGGTAGTGGCGTCAAGCCAAACTGTCTTTTTCTCAATTTTTTCAACATCAGCGGCATACCCATCGACAGCGGCCTTCACTGAAGAATACAGGTCTTTGTTAACTATAATCCCAATGGTACCCTGTGCTAAAACCTGGGTAGTGAACACTATTGTTATGAGAATCGAAAGTGAAAGTAAATATCTCTTAGCCATTATTTACCCCCTTTCGAAACAAGCGACTTTTCTACAATCAGTGCAAGATCGATATACAGCAGCTTTCTGGAATAGATAAGAGGATCGTAACTCTTCCCTTTGGCGAACGATACCATTTTCTCCATTTTAACTTTATAGTCTTTTACAACGCCAACCAGAGAGTTATCGCCGAGCTCCTTAATTGCAGAAAGCAGGTATTCTCCCATTGAAGTACCCATATCCTCGGCAAGCAAACCGGAAAGAAATACCGAAGCTTCCTTACCACCCAGTTTACCAAGTGCCGGGATTATTGAATACTGAATCCTGCGGGCGTATGCACTGCTGTAGATTTTTCCCACCTCGGAATACAGTGCGATCAGTCTGGTACTTAACGCTGATAATTGGAACGTACCAATCTGATGAACCGTAGCACTAACGACTACCGGACTTTTATCACCAAGGGCCTTTATGAGGATATCACTTACCCATTGCGGTGTTTCTGCGCCTCTTCGTGCGACTTTATCATCCAACGAATTTATATACATCCTTCTTGCTACCGAATTTGGAGAATCATAGGATGCGGTAATTGTGTTACCGGCCAGCGCAGCAGAAACCAGTAACGCACTTATGAGCAGTCCCCCGACAACTACTCGTTTGGCAATAGACACGTGTGCCATTTGCCCTCCTTTCTTGCTGAAATTATTTCAGCAATTATTGTGTGATGTTTTGGGCGGTAAATCCTGTAACAGATTTACCGCTCAGTTTAAAGAACTTTTATTTTTTCAATACAACAGGTATTGTCTTGGTAAATCCTTTAGTATCCATACGGCAGAGATAGAGACCGGCTGCGAGCATTTTCCCGGCATCCTGTTTCGCAAGCGAGACAGAATGATACCCTTCCTTTACCGGCCCATTAACTAACGTACGAATACATTTTCCCTGCAAATTAAATAGTTTAATACTAACTGATGTTATGCCATGGTTGTCGGGTATCTGGTACAACAAACGTGACCCATGCAAAGCCAATCCATAAGACATGGGTATCTTCGGTGTCACAGTAATTGGTGTTGCACCATCAACCTTGAAATCATCAACCGCCATATCACCGCACCAGCTCGAACCCGTAATACCACGCAATATGAAATAGACACGCTGTCCTTTGTATTGTGATAAATCCTGCTTTACTTCAAACCATTCTTTGCCATGATCATCTTTTAAATGGACAACACCTTCCTTCATAACACCATCAACCTCAATATCGATATACAAATTACCCATGGTGTTGGAATCGCTTTGCATATGGCACCAGAAGGTTAATTCCGGATCGTTAAGCACATTCAGATTGAACTTGGGTGAAATCATTTGAGTTTTTTTGTCAGGATTATTCGGACTGGAAGCTTCAACATAAACATAGTAGCCCGTACCGGATGTATGGTCCTGTTTTGGACCTGTACTCTCATACTGACCCGAAGGAGTCGGGCCGTATTGAACTATCCAGTCAAAGTCATCCCCGCCAAGCTGCTCCCATTTCTCAGAAAGCGGCCGGGTAAATCCGGTATCCATGTCATCAAAAGTTTGAATATAGGGATACTCTGTTATCATAAACTCCGGTACAATGCTGAACGGATCTTTACTTTCAGCTTTAAGGGCCGCACTGTCTACACTGGTTATACGAATCTTATAATCGGCAGCTACTTCATACTGATCAGTGATTTTCCATTCATGAGAACCATTACTCGTTACTGATGCTCCGAGGACCTCAAGCACTGCGCCTCCCTTAAGGAGTTCAATTTTTACATTACCCTGAATATTATCAGCCCAGCTAATATTCTGAACACTGTTCTGCTCAAATTCTTCACCGCCAGTAGGTGTTACGACGGCGACAAACGGTTCC
>CBDVBE010000201.1:0-11445 GCA_965372145.1 uncultured bacterium
AAAGGTTATAATGCCTTGTCATACCAGCACAACTTCTTCTATGATTTCTTTTCTCAATTGGGGACGTATTGACGATTTCTCAACAAGATCAACCTTTATCTGTAACTGATCTTCAAGAAAATTTTCCAGTTCAATGAGTTTAAATAAATCGGGCAGCTCCTGAAATTCCACGAGTATATCAATATCACTTTCTGAATGTTGCTCATTTCTGATATAGGAACCGAAAACACCAATATCTTTAACCGCATATTTCTTAGAAATCAGTTCTCTGTTTCTGGAAATGATACTTTTAATCTCTGACATGTTTTTCATTGATATTCCTCGATACCCGGAAAAATAATGTGTCCATAAGATTATATATTAAAACAAAAGCAAAAGCAAAAGCAGGTCACACAAATCGAAAAAGGAATTGCGGACAATCGGGTCGCACAAAAAAGAAGGGAAAAGCCGAGTTTACAAACCAAAAAATCTGAATGGTAACAACATTTCATTTTCGGATTCACATCCTCAAGTAACACTTGATCAGAAAAATGGTTATATAACATTTACCTATCACATTAAATATAATACTGATGTGAAATTATTATTGTATGACCTGCGGGGTAGGCGGATATTCAGGGAGAACAACTTACCGGGAGAGCCAGGAATACACAAAGTGAAATTAGACTATCAAAAATCAACTATCAGCAGCGGACGATACATATATCGATTAATGACAGGTAAAACAGAAACAACTAATACAATGCATAGTATAAAATAATTAGAGTTTGTTAAGAAAATAGATTATTAGTTTTCAACCACGTTCCGAAAAATGGATTAACAAATTTATAAACACGATCTTTTCTATATATAATTTTCAGTTGTTCCAGTCTGGATAAAGATTTTTTTACTGTAGCCGGTAATACACCGCCAACACCTTTAAGAAACGCTGAAGACAGTGGCGCATCACCTCCCATCGCTGCGAGCCCGACCAGGCATTTTATCTGCAGGCCTGTAAGCGTAACGAGTATTGATTCATATCCCTTCGACTCCCTGGCAAAGATCAGTTTTAATGCATCGCCGATATTGTGTTCCTGTATTTTCTCCTTGTATGAAGAAATCTCCCAGATTGCGTTACATAACTGCTGAACATCACCGGTAATATAATCCGCTATTTTAAAAATGGTATGGATTAAATCATCGCTGATAGTACGTTTTCCACTTAAAAACTTATTTTGTAAGTATTCAGTGAAGACAGCCTCTTCAAGACCACTGATCTCTAAACCTATCGCTGATTTAAAAAACGGGCTTGCTGCATTATTGAAAATATCATACATTCTGTTTCTAATACTTCCCATGAAAATATAGGGGATTTTCGAATGAAACTGTATTTTCCCTCGCATAACTGCCAGTATTTCTGCAGATTCTTTTACATTCAGTATATCCTGGAATTCATCAAATACAATGACAACAGAATTGCCTTTATTAATTCCAGGTATCAAATCCAATATATCTTCTAATGAATCCGGATGTAATTGTATATCCTGGCTCAAAGAAATCATTGGCTGATTTGTTATCGGATCAATACTGAAAACAGGCCGTAAATATGCTATTGATTTGAAAAACTTCTCTAAAAAACCACTTTTATGTTCCAGAGAAACTATGGATTTCACAATACGTTTGCAAAGGGTATCGGTCGTTTTAATTTCCAGGAAATCAATATAGAGAAGCTTTTTCTTCTTCAGATTATTCACCGTCTCATACACGAGAGAACTCTTTCCTACTCTTCTTTCACCCTGAATAAGGATATTTTGACCTGCCTGGATAAAATGCTTTACCTGTTTCTCAAGGTTGGGTCGTGGGCAAAAGTCCTCGCCACTGACAATCTGACCGTACTTAAAAGGATTCATGGAGCACCTCCCGGCATTATACCAATTAGTATTATACTATCTAGTATTATACTATTTAGTATAATATACAATCTCCGATTATGCAATACATCTTTAAAAAATGTTGTTATTCCATTACAACGACGCGCAAACACGTGGAAAGCCGGTAACATTTCACAGATTTAAAGGTTTAGGATTACCTTCATTTGAACTGTCCGGCCTTATATCACCCGCAGCCAGTCATGCAGTAAAAACTCCATGCGTCCAATCAGCAGGGCGATTCTTCCCATAACGGTATACCCGAATGCGGCGCCGAATGCAACCATCAGGATAAAAATTCCGTATCGGCTTGCTTTTCCGAACCATCCCTTATGCTCTTTTGAAAAGAAGAAGTAAAAGAGTGACGCCATGAGACCGGTAAACATGACGGTATTAGAAAAGGAGCTCCCCCAGAGAATGGCGCCGTTCTCAACGACTATCAAAGGAACTATGGAATTTCTGATCTGGGCGATAAAATTTGAGAGGAGAAATTTTACAAAATTAAGTCCGGCCATAGTGCCGATAATAAAGGCAAGTGCCCATCTCGAAATCCAGCTAACCTTTGGAAAGAGCTTGCATAGAAGTAATATTCCCAGAATGAGCGGAATAAAATAGAAATAATTGGCTTCGGCGCTGGTTTTAATATTGAAATTTTTTACTATAAATTCAGGATACAGTTTGCCAATCAAATTAGGCACCAGTGTCTGCCATATTCCGGTAACCATCCAGTATGCAGCAGACACCCCGACGAAGAGATGTTCTGCAAATTTATAGAAGGGATTATCCTTATACATAAACGAGAAAATTGCAAGGGTCAGGAATGATGCAATCCAGATACCGAAACCCGAACGCAGCGGAACCGTTGTCCCTGTCAGCCATAAAATCAAAACCAGCAATCCTAAAACTCCGACAATGCCATAGCCGATTGTTTTTTCGTTCATTGTTTTATCCTTGTTGAATAACACCTTTCCTACTGATAATATTTTCCTTAACTTATATATGGCTTTACTGGAATAATGGAGTCGTGGAGTGATGGAGTATTGGAATAGTTAAATATCTCGATATCAACACATTACTTCAATACTCCAGTACTCCAACACTCCATACATTTTCACTATCCATTTTTCTTTCTTGACACAAAATAACAGACATTACCTAAAACAATAAAAAAGATTATTATCAAATGTGCTATAGTCTGTGGCCCCATCCGTACCGTCGCCAGATTTCCTTCACTCGCAACCTCAGGATACTTCTCCTTTACCATTGTTTCATACTCAGCCGCGGCTTTTATCCCGCCAAGTAATCCGTGTACCTGTTTCGGATAATAGGGAAATATCTGCGGTGCCTGTACTGCCGTTGAGCCACAGATTATAGGGATCTTGGCCGGATCAGACCCGAATTTAATCCATTCCAGAATCCCGGGCCAGCCGGCACTCACATTAACTATGAGATCAAAATCCTTTAAACTGAATACATTTTGCATAAGTGGAATTGAATTAATATCAGCGCCGAAACGATCGGTTGAGAAGAGTTTTCTTATATTTGTCAACATAATATTTATAACCCCTTCATAACCGCTTTTATACCCTAACTCCATATAATCCTTGCCATATTCATATTCAGGGAAATCCTTTTTCAGTACATCCTCTATTGTATTGGTTGTCATAGCCTGACCCATCGGCCACAGGCAAACGAAATAAATCTTTGCTTTTCTTGAAGCAAGCTGCCTGAGAAAGGCAACAGCCATTGGTTGGAGTTCAGGCTCCGAAGTGGGGCCATAATCCATTGCAACCAGTACCCGCGAATTTTCAGGCAATGCATAGATCCTGGTAAAAACTTCTCCTGCCATATGGCCGGGGAATTCTTTAAACTGTAATTTAAAAACAAGAGAAATAATGATTGAAACAGCAATTAATAAGTAAATGATTCTCCTGTCTATATTACTCAGTTTATTCGCAATGTCAGTAATACTCATGTAACACTCCATACAATTTTAAGTTCATTACTATATATCCCCATATTATTCACTACCAAGATATGAGCTTTCAACCCCGAGAATAATCTTTAGCGAAGTAGATATCACTCCCAAGGCAATGCCAATCATAATTGCGCGTTGACCTGCCAGATTCGGTACATTCATAATCCAGTCGGCAAGCTCCGGAATAGTCAAAAAACTGAGTTGTTCCGGGAGCCAGATGGTAAGAAGTGTGCCCAGGAACGTCCGCCCTAAAAGGATGATAAACGCAGCAATCAACAGGATTGTCGCTTCTATGTTTTTTGCTCTGAATGCCCGAAAAGATGCACTTGCAACAAAAAAAGCAAGGAGAGAGAACATGGTAGCTCCCAGGGGAACAAATGCATAATCATATATATGTAGAAACCAGCTTCCCTTACCATCCACGGCACCGGCCATTCCTTCAGGATTCCCAATCTTAAAAATGCCGGCAACCATGGTAACAACAAAGGCAACAATAGTTACCATACTGTATCCCCAACCATCCTTTTGTTTATAAATTAAATTGCCATGTCGCTTGACAAGAGCACCACCGCCAAGGATAAAAGCAAACACTGCAATAATATCAAAGAATACGGTAAACTCTTCGCCCAGTGTTCCAAACGGTGCCTTGGGAATAAATGCAGAAATAATAAGTACCATACCTACAACAAACGTAATTATCAAAGGTATCTGTCTTCTCATATGTTTAACTCCATATAGATTTCAAATTTTGTCATTACGATGAGCAAAGCTGAGATTGCTTCTCCCGACTTCACGTCGGGATCGCAATGACCTCATCATCTCGTTGTTTATTTACAACTTGGATTTACAGTGTAAACCACCTCACCAGCACATCTGTTACTGTTTTAAAAAATCCACCGCCAAACAGTTGCGCAAGTGTCGCACTGAGAGAACCTCCGGCAATAAAAAACATTGCCATTAACTTCCCTGCATCCTGTCCTTTTAATGAACCAAGCTGTTTTGGGTCCTCGGATAAATAAGCACTTGCAGCAAACAATTCTTCGCCTATAAGGGTATAATCACAGGCCACAATGAAAAAGGGAATCTGTGAAGGCATTGCTGTTCCTGCTATCTGTATTGCACCGATAGAATTCCCCGTTTCTGCAAGGATCAATGACTCTGCATAGAAAGCCCCCATATAGAGACATGTCGCAGGTTTTTCTCTTACAATGATCCCATTTACTGCTGCAACAAATCCAAATTGTTCGTCAGTTAAATATTGAATATCATCTTCTTGAAACGCATCAGGCCTTCCAGCCGCTAAATAAGCCTCTTTTACCATTTCACGCGCAGTTGCCATAACAAGGGAACGGGAACAGGGCACCTGAAGCCTTGTATCGTACTCTGCCACTGTCTTTGCTACTTTATGGAGAATAGTAATACCGGCAATCGTCTGGACATCGTTAATATCCATAATGCCGGGTATAAACAGCAGTGGCCTTCCCATTTCCGTTGCCCTTCCTATTGCCTCCTCAATAGCGGTTAAACCTGCAATTCTTCGAACATAAAACTGTTTTCCCTTTTTTGACATATATATAAAAAGAATGATAGCAGTAGAGAGAAGTATTGCAATGATTAATCCTGTTATCTTACCGGCGTCAAACCATTGGGCTGATGCAATGGCAGGGTTAGAGACTTCAGAAAAAACAAGATCTATACCATTGGTAACAGCAACTTTGTAATAATAGGGTGTTTTGTTTTCAACGTTATTATCATTAAAAGAAACCATCCCCCTTGAAGCTTCGGCAATCTTTTCAAATCCGGTCTCAATACTTTCACTCCTGTAAATTTGATAGCCTGTAAGGGCTTCTTCTTGAACTTCTTTGACCCATGTGACAACAATTCTTCCACCGTTGTCATTTGGTGCATCTTTCGCATTGACACTTTCCGGGGCAGCTAAAACAATTACCACCTGTTTAACAACAGTGTCCGTTGATATGGTATCCGGTGCAATGGAATCATTTTCCAGAGCCATACTGCAAAAAATGAAACATATCAACCAGAGATAGGTCTGTATTCTTATCAAAAAAGCCTCCTGACTCACCTACCACTAATAGCGGCAGCTCAAATTTACTGCACCTGGAAGGTGCACCAATTGAATTATTCAACAAATTGACCCAAATTCGAAATACCAAACAGGTTCTAAGTAATGATTATTGGAATCTGGACATTCTCTCCGTTTTCTTAAAATAATATACGTACAACCAGGCCTAATCTTCCAATATCTCTATATTAGCTCGTGGTATTATCACCCGTTTTCCTTCTTCAATCTCAACCTCAACGACTCTGGCCTTTGATCCGGACTCGAGTGTCTGCAATTCAGACGGAAGGGATGTTACTGTTCCAAGGATACCAAACCAGGGCTGCCGTATAATACGAACAGGTGTACCTTCAACAAGCCCATGCTCAAATTCGTCTTTCTCGCCTTCCCGGGTATCCGATTCTTCTACCGGTATAATTACTTCCGGCCTGATCACACCGGCCCGGATCTGGGTTGCCCCGGTTATAGAGGCCTCATGTCCCTCATGTGATTGTAACAGGGAGAATGTTTTTTCGCTCATCTGAATATTACCGAAACCTTCGGTAACAACAATGGTAATGCCGAAGTCTTCGGTGCCGGTAATAGCCACCCCGATATCATAACCGAGAAATTCTCTCAGGTCGATATCATCAATACCGCCGGTTATCAGCCCCCGGGCGCCGACTGCGATCAGTTTTTTAATCGCCTCTGCAGTGACCAGTGCACCACCGGCCACAATTTTATCCTTAAATGTATCCGATATTTTCCCCTCATCAAGGACTTCGGCCGGTTCACCGCATGCGAGCGCTAAAGGACCATGGGTTTCACCGCCGACACCGAAGATCCCCTGTACAAACGAACATACTGATTCAATCTCAACACCCTCATTTTCAATTACTGATACCACCCGGCCCTTCATATATGCCGCAACCTGCACCGGCATCGGCTCTTTACGTATAATAACCTGGCCGGTTACTTTTGAAACGGACTCAATGGTACCATCGTGCGGTGCTGTAACCGTCCCTTTAAAGAGGCCGAAGAAACTCTTGCTTTCCGCAAGCAATTCATCCTTTTTACAGGCTTCCCCTTCCTGTTTCTTCATGCACCCAGGAACTTCACCCGGCTCGACACCGAGCGCATTTACCACATTGACAGGAGTAACATCACCCGGAAGCAGTGTTTTGGCAACAACCGTATCAGGAGTGACTTCGGTATCCACCGCCACCAGAACCTCACCTTTCAACGGCAATATCCTTCTCTTCTTCAACACCGTGTAATTCGACACTTTCAGACCTGGTGTGTATGCGTGTGCCATAAAAAACCTTTTCAGCTTTTAAAAATTATTTAGTAATTATCCATCTACATTGTTATTATCAGCGTTAATGGAGATGGAGTGTTGGAGTACTGGAGTAATGGGGTTATGGCATGTTATACTGTTTTTTCCCATCACTCCATCAGTCCAATACTCCATTATTCCATTAAAACTCCAACTTCTCATACATCTTAGCAGTTTCCATCCACTTTCGCAGTATGGTAATTCTCTCAGTCTGCTCCTCCGGCAACACTAGCGGTCTTCCCCTACAGTCAATTAGTATCCCGACTGTGCCGCCTTTGAATGTACCGGAGAACTTATTTCCAGCACCCGATCCGCAATCAAAACCTCTGGCCGGCTGCACATCAAACGATGCTGCCTGATCCGTTTCCAATGGATACAATTTCATATCACCGAATAGCACTTCTTCAGTTATTGCCGATCCGTCAGGCATGGATATGGTAATATCGAGACATTTCTTTCCTGGTTTTCCCTTACCCCGCGGTGCAAGTACCGATCCGAGATATATAAGACAGTCTTTCTCAAACACTTCTGTTGCGGCCTGTTTATGCACCTGAGTTAACACGCCAAGATGGGGCATCATGAAAATAGAATCCTTGGCCAGGTATGTAAGCCCCTCCGGATAGAATGAATCGATAAGCATCATGGCGGTCTGATGCATTCTTGGCGCATGGGACAGCACACCGCCTGAAGCCACCAGCAGATCCACCCCCATCATTTTTATCAGCGACTGGTCTTCCTCAACCTCCCGAAACGTATCACCGATGGTACGCTGCTGCTGCACACCTTTTAACTCGGTTGCAAATGACCGATGGTGAATAAAAGCAAGGCGCAGCGCCTCTTTCGCAATCCCCTGTTCCAGAATCAGTTCCTGAAGTGATTGTGGAATTGAGGTCGGTCTGATCATCTTATTCTTTACCCGGTTTCGAAGGTCCCTGGCTTCCATTTTAAAAGGTACCCACCGCATTACATTTTCATACCCGGCTTCTTTAAATACATTTGATACAGAATAACTCATCCCTAAATTCGCGCTGACGGTCCGGTTGAATTTATCATTAAACACCGAGAATATATCCGTTGTTGCGCCGCCAATATCAACACCGACCGCATTAATGCCCTCCTTCTCTGCAATCGTTCTAAGAATCAAGCCCACCGCACTGGGTGTCGGCATGATCGGCGCATCTGTCCAACTCATGAGCTTGTTATATCCGGGTGCCTGCTGCATGACATGCTCGAGAAAAAGATCATGAATCTTTTCACGGGCAGGTCCCAGGTTTTCCTTTTCGAGCACCGGCCTGATATTATCAACAATTGAAAGAGTAGATTTCTCCTCCAATACCACTTTCACGTCATCAACCGCCTTATTATTCCCCGCATAAATTACCGGGAGATTATAACTCGATCCAAGCCTGGCCTTAGGATTGGCAGCAGCGATTATTTCAGCGAGTTCTATGACATGGGTTTTTGTCCCGCCATCGATACCGCCGGAAAGAAGAATCATATCGGGCCTGAGGCTGCGGATCTTTTCTATCTGCTGATGCGGAAGCCTTTTATCATTTGAAGCTATGACATCCATGACAATCGAGCCGGCACCGAGCGCTGCACGTTCTGCACTCTGGGCAGTCATTGATTTCACCACCCCGGCAACCATCATCTGTAGCCCTCCACCCGCACTCGAGGTGGAGATATAAATATCGCACCCTTCATTGCCATTTGCAGGCTTGATGATCCGGTCGTTTTCATCAACCAGTTTTCTGCCCGATAGTTCACTTACTTCGGTGACCGCATTGAGCACACCCATGGTCACATCTTCGAATGGTGCTTCAACCGTTGTCGGAGATTCGCCGCGATATGTCTGGCGGTATTCATTACCAACTTTTTCAATCAGGATTGCCTTGGTTGTCGTTGATCCGCAGTCTGTTGCGAGAATCACCTTAATGTCGCCTAGATTTTTTAACGTTTCACTCACGTGTTAACTCCAAAAAGAACAAAAGTATTCAGAAGTCAGAAATCAGGATTCAGAATTTCTTTTTATCACTGCTTTCCGGGTTCTGTGTTCCGGGTTCTGACTCCTGTTTTTCTATTATTTCCAAAAACCTATCTATTGATCCGCGTCTTGAAAGTATCTCGGTATATTTCTCATACGTAGTTGTATCAGTAATCGCTGATACTATCGGTCTAAAGAAAACCATAACCTGTGATCCGACAAAACTCATCGGTTTAAAAGATTCTAAAAATAAAATCGCGGGAGTGGTAAGTCCTCGTTTTTTTATAGCTCGTGCAAGATTTTCCAATAGTGTTACCTCTTTATCAGAAAAGGTATAGTCCTCTTCTACATTTACTTTAAAGGCTTTTTTACAGGATTCCCAGAAACTCATACTATTTTCACCCAGAGCGAAGTCGAAGGGTATTATACCTTAACGCTATCTGCTATTTTCAATTTTTTCATTGAAAAACGTAAGAAGTTCCCCTTTTTGATCATCATCGAAACAGATAATATACAATCCCCGGAATTTTTCGCGTAAGGTCGATCTGTTTTTATAGGGACTAAGCAAAATGCCCTTTTTGCAATTAATGACTCTCTTGAATTTTTCAATCGGATATGACACTTCCCTGAATAGAAACTTTTTATCTACTCGTTTTTCGTAAATGGTAAACTGTGTTGGGAAGAAAAAGGATTTTAGATCAAACAGTATAAATAATAATGCACAAATAGAGAAGATCAGGCTGTTGGTTAATAAAAAAACAAGAATAATCAAAATTATAATAAACAGGATTACTAATAGGCCCTTTACAGAATTTCTTTTTAAAGGAAAGGTATCGATGGTATAAGGTAGGGTTAGCATTGATTAATAATAATTTTCGTTTAATTTTTAGTTTTTTCTTAAAAATAATTATACAAATCTGATTATATTTTAAATTTTTCTTTTATGCCAAAAATGACTTGCGCAGTCAAGTCATTTTTTCTGGTTGGAAAGCGCCTTCACAGCACTTTCATTTTTATTCATTAAGGCGACTCATTTTTTAGACCGCCATATATACAAATAATATAGTTCTCATTCCATCACTCGGCGGTCATCTCCCTCAACCAAGCTCAACAGCCATTTTAAAAATTACTTCATGCAGTAAGAATGGTCTGTTGCTGCTTTGACGTTGGACTGTTTTTGCGCAATTTTTATCTTTTTTTAAAATCTTCTAACCAAGGACGCGTGCACGTGTGCAAAAAAAGCTCGTGTGACACAATAAATAAACAAAACGTGTGGCATCTGTCATCCCTGACAGTGTGTACTTGCGAATTTTATAATTGGGGGATAACAGAGACACATTGATTATCTCAACCCACAATACAACGGCAGGAACTTCAGCCTTTGCTTTTCAAGCATCTCAACATTCCGGGTTGAAAGAACTACTCCATAGGGAATATTCTTGAATTGTAAAAGTGCCTGATGCATACTGCGCAGTCTCCCTGCTTTATCACTTTTTACCTCAACTGGTATTATCGGATTGTTTTCGATTAAAAAGTCAATTTCCGCTGTTATTTTTTTTACATCGAGATCACCATCAAATAAGTTTTTTAGAGAAGGAGTTTCTTCGAAATCAACCTTAACATAGTGTTTAAATGAAAGCCCGAGTTTATCAACTGAATATGTTTTTCCGACCTGTCTGGCACCTCTGATAATTAGCGGTTTTCTATTTTTGCTCTGGACCCATTCTTTTAAATATGTATCGACCATTCTTTCCATAATATTTCCTTTATTTGTATTGTCCCCATAAAACAATATAAATAACCCCCTGATTTTTACAAGTAATACGTTAAATAACCCCCCTTGTTTTGACAAGTTGCGTCTTGGCGCGCAAGTGCCATGGACAAGTGTGACAAAAGAAAGAAAAAGGGAAACAGTGTGGCCTGGATTTTGTTTTCAATCCAGGTTCACTAGATGATAGCAACGGGTGGCCTGTACATAAACAAACCCCGCGTGATTCAAAAAAGAAATACTGCGTGTGGCATCTGTCATCCTTGACAGTTTATAATAGGTCAAGGTCTTCCGCACTAAATTCTTCAAAAAGCATTTTAAGCCCCAAAAATGCCCTTGTAATTATCTATTAATATCAATAACTCCAGAAATAAATTTAAAAAGTTAAAAGTTCGATACGTTTTATTATGAAG
>CBDVBE010000202.1:0-11417 GCA_965372145.1 uncultured bacterium
TTCTCACTGGACATCTCCTTGGGATAGACAATTTTAAAATAATCACTATCTCTTTAATAAAAGACAGAAGAACTAAAAAAGAGACCTTTTATGACCATTATAAAAACGTTATCAGCAGTAATTATAGCACTTTCGATATGCATTGCTCAGAATTATAATATAAGCGGTACAGTAACAGACACAGGCGGTACTGCTATTGCAGGAGCTGCCGTAAAGCTTGAAAAAGCTAATCTCACTGCAACCACGGAAACTGACGGGAGTTTTATACTTGTCAATACCAACCTGATAAAAGATCAAATTAATAAATCGACCCATCCCAAGTTATATGCAAAGATGAATAATGGTAAGGTGCATATCACTCTTGCGGAAAAATCTTCTGTCGGGATTATCTGCTATAATCTTAAAGGAGAGGCGTTATCTACAGTACAAAAAACAATGGAAGCGGGAACACATTCCATTACACTGTCTCCTATTGGAGCGGGCGTATATTTGTACAAGATAAAATCAGGTACTAACGAATTGATAATAAAAAGCCCCTCGATAGGCCGAATATCCGGCGGCACAACATTAATCACACAAAGTTTAACACCTGCTGCTTTTGCGAGCCACCCAAAGCGGCATTCCACAATAAATGATGTTATAGCAGTAACGAAAGAAGGGTATTTGAATTACCGGGTTATAGTAACGAATTCGGATACGAGTAACATAAAAATAAAGATGATTGTATGTGCGGGAACAGTAACGGATGCGGATGGGAATGTTTATCAGGCGGTAAAAATCGGTACTCAGGTATGGACTGTGGAAAATCTGTGGACGACAAAATACAACGATGGTACTCCCATTACCCAGGATACATCAGCAGCAACCTGGTCCAATGCGACAACGGAAAAATTTTGCTATTATAATAACACAACAAATACCGATACTATCAAGAAATACAGAGCGTTATATAACTGGTACGCCGTAGATACAAAAAAGCTTGCCCCTGCGGGCTGGCATGTGCCGACCGATGCGGAGTGGAACACCTTGCAGTATTACTTAATTGCCAATGGGTATAACTGGGATGGAACGACAACAGGCAATAAAATAGCAAAATCACTGGCTGCAAAGGCGGATTGGAAAGCGTTTTCAGCCCCGGGAACAATAGGCAACAATGTAGCCGAGAACAATAAAAGCGGTTTTTCGGCCTTGCCGGGCGGTTGTCGTAACAACGATGGCGGTTTCCTTTTTCAAACGTTAGGTTACTGGTGGAGTGCTACGGAGGATGGTGCGCCGGCAGCGTACAGCCGAAACCTCGCCAGCGCCTTTGAAGACCTTTACACGAACAGCACCGGCAAGAGTTTTGGTTTGTCGGTCAGGCTGGTCAAGGATTAGTAATATAAAGTCAGTTGAAAGTTAAAAGTTCAAAGTTTAAAGTTCACAGTTTCAGGATTTTACCTTAAAAACGGGCAACCTTATGAAAAACACCCTAATGCACATTATTGTTATCACGGGTGTTGTATTTCTAATACCGCATAGCTCCAGTGCAAAGTGGGTTCCTACTAATGGCCCAACCTATGACTACATTTACTGCCTTGCAGCGAGCAATGGCAACCTTTTTGCCGGGCACAATGGCAGCGTTTATCTTTCCTCAAACAATGGCACAAGCTGGAGCCAGTCAAATAGCGGTCTGCCACCTGACACATCAGTCGTCTCTTTATTGGCAAGCAATGGAAACCTGTTTGCCGGTCTTATTAGCGGTAAAGGTGTTTACCTTTCAACGGACAACGGCACCAGTTGGAGCGCGGCTAGTACCGGCCTTCCGGGAGAGAGCCATATATATTCTCTTGCTGCCATCGGTAATAATGTATTCGCTGCAGTCGATGGTATAGGCGTGTATCTTTCCACAAACAATGGGACAAGTTGGAGTGAGGCAAAAAATGGTTTACCTTCGGGTGTCGGATACAAGGGGCTTGTAGTGAATAAGGAAAAACTGTTTGTAGGAACTAGCGGCAGAGGTGTTTTTCTTTCTGCAGACAGTGGCACAAGCTGGAGCGAAGTCAATAACGGCATAAACATTTTTTCTTCTATTCATTCGTTAGCGCTAAAAGACAATACCCTGCTCGCAGGAATAAGCAGCCCTGATGGAACCGGTTACTGTGTGTATCGTTCCACTGACAACGGAACAAACTGGATAACGGCCAACAGCGGCCTGCCTGCGAATACCCCCGTCCTGACTTTTGCGGTGATCAATAACAACCTCTTTGCCGGAACCGGGGATAGCGGCGTGTATTTTTCCATAGACAATGGCACAAGCTGGAGTGAAACAAATACCGGCTTACCTGCGGGCGCTACGATTACATCACTTGCTGTGAGTGGAGCTAACTTGTTTGCCGCAACCCATAAATGGGGTGTTTATGTTTCCACGAATAATGGCACAAGCTGGAGCCAGATCAGTAATGGTCTGTATGCGAATACCATTATCAGTTCTTTTGCAGAATCTAATGGTCACTTGTTTGCGGGAACCTTGTGCGAAGGTGTTTATTCTTCTACGAACAATGGCGCAAACTGGAGCAAGGTCAATAATGGCCTGCGTGATAGAGCTTTTATCAATGCTCTTGTAGTGATAAATGGTGACCTGTTTGCAGGTACAAGGGACAGCGGCGTTTATGTTTCCAAAAATAACGGCGCAAGCTGGAACCAGGCTAACAACGGACTGCCGGCCGGTACCGATGTTTCTTCACTTGTCGTGCTTAATGGAAACCTGTTTGCAGGAACATACGGCAAGGGCGTTTATCTTTCTACAGACCATGGCGCAAACTGGAGCGAGACCAATAACGGGCTGCCTGACAGTTCAGTTATTCAGGCACTCGGAGTACACAATGAAAACATATTTGCAGGAACCGCGTATAAAATTGTCTATGTTTCCTCCGATAATGGAATAAACTGGTATGAATCCAATGAAGGCTTGCCATTATATTATTCTGTTAACGATTTTGAAGTAAGTAATGGAAATCTCTATGCAGGTACCTGGGGAAAAGGCGTTTATTATACAACCAACAATGGAAGCAACTGGAAAGAAATCAATTCAGGATTGCCTGATGATGCCTGGATTTACGATCTTACAGAGATTAATGGCACTCTTTTCGCCGGCACAGCTGGTAAAGGAGTATATGTTTTTGACAACAATGGGAACTATTGGAGCGAGGTTAACAGTGGCTTACCGGAAAATCCTTCAGGTGTATCACTTATTGTGCACAATGATTACCTGTTTATTGGAACATACGGCCAGGGTGTATGGCGCAGGCCGTTATCAGAAATACCAATCATCCATCACCCGGAAATCCTGCCTGCGCATGCGGATTTCAAACTGAGTTCCTCAGGCTTATCAGGTTCCCGCATTACAATTGAATTCTCTATCCCGGCCCCGCAGCGTATACGTGTAGACATGTATACTCTATCCGGGCAAAGGTTGGCAACTATTGTCAATAAACAGCTAGGATCCGGGGCGTATTCTTTCTCATGGGATACACGGAAGCTGGCTGGAGGGTGTTATGTAGTCAGAATGCAAACCGGTACGGATATATATGTTAAATGCATTCCAATATTCAGGTAAAAATTACTTGATGAAGAGTATCTTAAGAATTTCTTTGAATAAAAATCTATCCCCGTGCTCCCCATAAGATAAAGCTGAGTTGAATTGTGGGGCTATATAATAGCACCCTCAACTCAAACGAAACTTACCTCCTTCGAGGATAATTCACAATGGTAGTAAACTACCTATTGTTCATGTATGCCCTATGGGTACAAATCCCCGCTCACCACTCTCCTTCGTTTGTGTATTTAGAACTTAACAAACGACTTTGTAACAGTAAAATCATCGCCAAAAAAAGTTATATAATATATTCCAGTTGGCACAAACGTACCTGTGTTATTCCGCAACTCCCATGATATATAACCGGTTGATTTGTCTGAATTTTCAAATGATCGAATTATCAGACCTTTTGTGTTTATAATATTTATGCGAGTGCAAGTTTCATGCGCACCCGGCAAGGAGAACTTAATCCCCATACTGCTTTTACAAACAGAAAACATTTGTGTCGATTTAACATTGTCAGCAAAAGGATGATCAATCGGGGACGGTATTATGAGCTCTTCCGGAGGGAGTGTAACCTCTTCGTGCCAGATTATTGAGTCGATCGAAATTATAATACTGTCTTTTATATATATACTACGAAAAGTAGTTACCTCCTCCTGCAGGGTCCAGTACTGTGCACCTTCACTGTAATTCCCAAGTGCTTCTTTTATCTGCTCTCTCATTTTCAAAGATAATGAAACGATATTTCTATTATGCAGCCATTCAAGTTCAACCATTAAACCGGCAACTAATTCAGGTACTGTCGGTTTTTTAATTAACGTGTCTAAAGTAAATCTTACATCGGGAATGGTACCTAGAACTCCACGACTACCAACGGTAACCATGTGAACTGGATTATAGTGGCTTCTATACTTGTATGTAAAGATTGTATCTATCCACGCATTTACTTTTTTTATAAAATTAACGCTATCAATACCAAAAGAGTCAATTATTGAAAAATGTATATTTTCTCCGTTGTTAAACCGAACACTTGCCATATTTACAGGATATTCTACACTATTTTTTGAAAAGACATTGGAACAGGGAAAAACCAGTAGTACTATGAGGAGAATACGTATTGACATATATTGCCTTTTTATTCATTTAATCAGCATTATTCTTTCCTTATTAGTCGACTTTTATAAAGGTAAAGTTTAATATCTTTTACTTTTCGGGATTTAAAATGTTATCACATCTCTTTTAGAAAAATATTAACAATCTTATTCACCACCCCTTCATGCCAACCAATTCCGACGAATTGAAACACCGGACCTTTAACAACCCTTCCCCCGTGCTCCCCGCCTTAACATAATGAGGCATTCGGCTACGGTCAGGGTAAGGATGCCCGTTTCGTTAATGGGTTACGTTTTTCGGATATTCTCCGTCACCTTTACCGTTTTACGATACGGGCTTCCTCACCGTTTACCGTAACCCATAATACAAGGGCTAGCTCCCGCGCGAGCGTCCCAGATAATATTATTCATTGGATATGTAAATGGTTGACGCGAGGAAAACCGGCTATGGACTGACAAAGGTTAGCGTTCAGTGGGGCTAGCGCAGGCTGGGGGTTCTCCCCCGGCTAATTTTTTATTATGTGCTGAATGTCTCGTCTTCCCTCCGGATGGCTTATTTTTTGCTTTGAAATGTTTTGCAGTCCCCCGTATGATTTTTTTAATGCTTTTGTTAGATATAAAAAGAAGAATTTTGCGTTTTTCTGCTGTTTTCTCAAAGAAAACACTTTGTTTAAATTGATCCTTATTTCTCCAGTTATATTTCCTGTTTTTAAGTAGTTTAGTAGTAAGTCTGTTTAGTATCTCTTTCATTAAAACACGGTGGTCCTGAAGATGGTTAACTCAAATAGAATCTGTACATTTCTTCTCTTCATATTTTTTTCAGTAGTAACTATCCATTCCCAAGACTCTATCGCGGTGCGGGCTATCCTTGACAGTAATGAATTTCATTCACTTCCTGTAGATGAGGCTGTTTTTGTATGGGGAGGCGACCGGGCTCTTAAGATTGAACTGTGGATTGGTAACATGGAAGATCCCGGTAATATTCCAACCTGTGTTTATTCAATCCCTCCCGATATAGGACAATTAACTGCTTTGAGGTATCTTTATATAGATATCGAAGAAGTACCTTACCTTCCTTCTGAATTCTGCAATCTCACGGATCTGGTCGAACTTACTTTTGACATGGGGAAAATTAATAATTCATTACCCGCAGAGTTCTGGAATTTAAACCTATTGGAGAAACTTGATCTTTGTGCAGAAATAGATACCCTTCCGGCAGGAATAGGTAATTTAACCCAGCTGAAAGAATTATCTCTCAGTGGATGCGGTATAAGTAAAATCCCTCCTGAAATCGGAAATCTGAAGGATTTAACATTTTTAGATCTTTTTTATAATAACATAACTGAATTACCTAAAGAGATTGGGAACCTGACTAATCTAACTATGCTTGGGCTACTTTCCAATAATATCTCTACACTTCCCTCTGAAATTGGAAATTTAACAAAATTAACAACTTTATATTTAGATAATAATAATATAGCAGCACTACCAACGGAAATTGGGAATCTTTCTAATTTAAATTACATCGATTTAAGTTTTAATAAAATTGAAAATCTGCCTCCTGGAATAGGAAGACTTAAAAGGCTTGGATCACTTAAGTTAAGAGATAACAAGCTGTCGAATTTGCCGGATGAATTATGTAATCTCGACAGCCTGAGTTATCTTACTCTATCCAATAATTCATTACAGCAACTTCCTTCAGCTTTCGGGAACTTCCCTCGATTCACCTCTTTATTATTAGACAACAATAATTTAAAAGAAATCCCTGAAAGTATCGAGGGCTGTAAAAATGTACGGTATGTGGCCCTCGACCATAACGACCTGACTGATCTTCCGGAAAGTTTTAGTGAATTAGACTCATTAACCAGGTTAATTTTGACCTGTAATAAATTTGAAACAATACCTTCCGGCATTTGTAATCTTCCTAATTTGGGAAGACTAAAAATTGACAGTAATACTATTTCTAGTTTATCAGATGACATTGGTAAGTTAACAACCCTTACAGAGCTTGATCTTTCAAACAACAAATTAACGACCCTTCCGGATTCGATTGTGAAGTTACAAAATATTTTTACCCGCTGGGGGCTTGATATAGGCTACAATTATCTTAACCCGGATAAACTGTCAAAGGAAATACAGGATTGGGCGGATATCCGTGATGAGGATTGGAGAGAAACACAATATGCAACCGATATACATAACCCATATACCGGTATTACAACACAAAAAGTCACCTTGCATATAAGAAAGGGTTCAATTGTATTAAACATACCAACTCCAACCACTATTACACTCCAGGTTTTTGATATACAGGGAAGGACTATAAAAGATCTTGTGAAAACAGTTAAAAGTGCAGGGCATCACAGCATAGGTTTTGATTACCGGAACCTGTCAAATGGGACCTATTTTGTTCATTTGCAGGCGGGAGATGAGGTAATAACAAAAAGAATAGCGATACTTAGATAACTTATTGAAATTTTCATCACGAACAATTAACCCATATGGGCGTTCCCCCTCCATATAATGTAGGGGTCGGCTCTCCGCCGGGTTCGCCTATTCGGCTCGGTCCCGCAAGCGGGACTGTTTCAGCAAAAAAATATTGCCACTGGCAATTTGCTCCTCTGTCCCGCCTAACGCAAAAGCCATTTTGGAAAAAGGGGGAACGCCTGAAACTACAAAAATTACAATAGAAAAATCCCGATGTTCTTTATCGGGATTATCCACCTTAATGTTCAGAACGAAGTGACAAATCCGGTTCGCTGGATGATTAGCTTTGATTGGGCAAAGACGGGTTGCCGTGAGAAAAACCGGATTTGCCCTAGCAAAGGTTATCATCTAGTGAAGCTAGCTCAGGCTGGGGGTCTCCACCGGCTAATTCTTTATTATTTGCAGAATGGTCTACCCTTCCCCCCGTACTTTTTATAATGGTTTTTATTGCACTATTTACTGAATTACTAAAAATAAATCAATTCAATACTTCACAATACTGTTGCCTATTTCTCTTTTTCCTTTTTTCTTATGTCATTTGGAAATGTATATTCCTGTAAAAGAATAACCGCGCGTTTTTTGTTGTAATACATTTCTAAATGAATAAACTTTTACAAAAACTTTTTGCTGTTAATCCGGATGAGATACTAAAACTCAACGGATATGACAACGAGAATTATCTGGTCAAAACAGATAAAAAAAAATACATTTTTAAAACCTATCCATATTCTGAACAAGCTTTTGCATTGGTTGAAGCCGAAAATGAGGTGCTTCTATTTCTGCAAAATAAAAACCAGAATAACATACCAAAACCAATTCCTTTCATAGACGGGTCGTATGTAAAAACCATTGACTTAAAAGGCAAAAAAAGCATTTGCAGAATGCTCTCCTTTCTTGAAGGTGAATTTTTGGTCGATGTGGCCCCCTCTGAAAAAATATTCCAATCCTTTGGCGTTTTTCTTTCGGAAATGGATCTGAAACTCCAAAAGTTTGACAGCTACATTATCAAAGCACGGCAGTGGGAATGGGACATTCAGTATCTGAATTTGAACAAAAAATTTATTCAGCATATTGTTAATGCGAAAGACAGAAATACGGTAAAATACTTTTTTCAACAGTTTGAAGAAAATGTTGTTCCGGTTCTTCCCGATTTACGAAAATCAATTATCCACAACGATGCCAATGAATGGAACGTGTTGTTGAACAATGGCGAAATATCAGGTATTATCGATTTTGGAGATTTGGCTTACTCACCCCTTATTAACGAATTGGCAATAGCCATAACGTACGCCTGCTACGATAAGGAAAATCCATTGGAATGGGCTTTGCCAATTTTAAAATCCTATCATGCCATATTACCAATCGAAGAAAAAGAGCTGACGGTCTTATATTATCTGATAGCTGCACGGTTATGCATTAGTGTCTGCAATTCGGCTCATGCAAAAAAAGAAAATACAGAAAACGAATATGCATCTGTCAGCGAAAACTCAGCCTGGAAAATGCTATACCGTCTGTTAAGCATTAATCCGATAGCTGCAGAAAACAGTTTTCGCTCAGCACTTGGATTCCCTCTTAATACTCCACGGGCTGTAAACAAAGAAATGGAACGAAGGCATAAGCATATCAGCCCGATACTTTCTGTCAGTTATACTAAACCCATTTATATGGTACGGTCGGCATTTCAATATATGTACGATGCCTATGGCAATACTTATTTAGATGCCTATAATAATATCCCTCACGTAGGCCATGCACACCCGAAAGTTGTCGAAGCAGGGCAGAAGCAAATGGCAAAACTCAATACCAACACACGATACCTCTATTCTTTATTGCCTGAATATGCAGAAACCCTTTTATCAAAATTTCCGCCTTCCTTGAACAAAGTCTATTTTGTAAACTCAGGAAGCGCCGCAAGCGATTTGGCTGTTCGCATTGCTAAAATGCATACCGGAAATGAAAAAATAATGGTAATGGAACACGGGTACCATGGACATACTCAAACCGCTACAGATATCAGCGATTATAAATTCAGCCATCCAAAAGGACAGGGACAAAAAAATTACATTTTAAAAACAGCACTACCTGATACTTACAGAGGGAAATACACCGAAAATGACGGAGGCGCAGGGGAAATGTATGCAAAAGATGCTATTGAACAAATTGATAATTCAGATGCGCCCATTGCAGCATTCATCAGCGAACCCATACTGGGTTGTGCAGGTCAGGTACCTCTGGCCAGGGGATACTTAAAAGAAGTATATCCCGCCGTAAGAAAACAGGGAGGAGTTTGTATCAGCGATGAAGTCCAGACCGGTTTCGGACGATTGGGAGATTATTTCTGGGGATTTGAAGAACAGGAAGTAGTGCCCGATATGGTCATTATCGGAAAACCTATGGCCAATGGCCATCCTGTGGGAGCAGTAATAACTACCAGTGAAATAGCTGAGTCTTTTGGTAAGGGTGTAGAATTTTTCAGCTCATTTGGCGGGAACCCTGTTTCGTGTGCTATCGGCTTAGCTGTTTTAGAAGTTATAGAAGAAGAAAAATTACAGGAAAATGCAAAAATAACCGGCGCCTATTACAGGTCATTATTTATAGAACTTAAAAAAAAGCATGCCTGTATTGGTGACGTGAGAGGATCCGGATTGTTTTTAGGTGTAGAAATGGTTAAAGAAAATAGTATGGAACCTGATACAGAATTAGCGCATGGTATCAAAAACAAACTGAGGAATGAAAATATACTGATCAGCACGGATGGACCTTATGACAATGTGCTTAAAACAAAACCGCCGCTGGTATTTACAAAAGAAAATGCACTAAAAGTGGTGGGCCATATTGATAGAATTTTGGAAATGTATATTCCTGTAAAGGACCAAATTGGGATTTAAATACTAGTAATATGAATAAAAAACACATAAAAATATTTTTATATTCTTCCTTTGTCATTGGCATATTTTACACGATATGGGCGATAGCATTAAGGATTGCAATCACATATTTCTCAATAGCAGGTTACTATGACAAAGAAGACATCAATTGTATTAAACATGCATTCAATAATGCCGGAATTAAATACTATTCAACATGGCTTTTTGGCGGCACCACTTTTATCTGGCCTCATTCCCAAGACAGTATAACTGAACCGATTCTTAAAAAGGCCGTACCGAATGCAGCTGAGATTTTACCGATCGGCAGACATAACTGCATACACGATAACCGCTTAAGAAGATTACAAGTCAAAGCATTTATTGAAAATGATATTGATTTTGACAGCTGCTATTATAGCGGTAACTACTTTTATCGGTGGTCAGTAAAGGATAGCATAAAAGGAAATCAGGTTGCCGATTCAATTATGGCCCTGTATTAAGTAAGGATTTATAATGTATTACTTTGCAGAAGCAGTTTTTTACATGGTCTGCTGCTTATCATTCTGGCTATGTATAAAAGGCTATAAAGCTACAAAAAACTGGGGATTCATCTTTATCCTGCTGTTTTTTACTCTCAGTCTTGTAGGACACATTGTAAATTTTCTTACATTCTCGCCAAGTATTAGCGGTACTGGTGTTACAATCGGAAGGGCGGTCTACTATCCTCTATTTGAAAGTATAATTGCAATTGCATTATATAAATTTACTGAGAAATATTTGTAGTTAAGATATATAGTAGTTTTTTGTGAATACTAATCCCTCGTGCTCCCCCTGAGATAAATCTCCCGCAAACCACCGGACCTCTCAAAGGGGGTAGCTCGCGCGCGAGCGTCCCAGATATAGAGTTAAAGGTCTAAAAGTTTAAAGTTCAAGGAACAATATTTTTAACGAGTAATAGTCACTACTACCCTATCTACCCCATCTCAATAAACCATAAAAACAAAATCAACACATTCCAGAACAGCAAAAGTGTGCATTTGTTCCTTTTAATTTTTTTTATTGTCAGAGGGGGATGTATATTCCTGTAAAGAAGAAATAAGGGAGTTTTTGGGTTGAGAAAGTAGGGGGTTGTATAGTTGGCGAAATTTAAAGAGGTGTATTTTTCTAATGAATAAATATGGAGTATTTATTATAGAATCTCTTAGAAGTGGAGATTTCTTAGACGGTAAGAATTTAAGTAAAATCTTAAAACTTTCCTATATTGCAAATAAATACAGAGAAGTACACTCGAAGATTGGTTTTTCTCAAGCAATAATTGAATATGGGGGTATCTCCTTGACTGGAGTAACCACAAGATATAGTTTTTCACGTCAT
>CBDVBE010000203.1:0-11416 GCA_965372145.1 uncultured bacterium
AAAAGTGTTAAATGCATAGCTCAGGTATCAGAGCTAAATCCCGCAGGTTAGGAGTTTTGCAATTTGTTATATCATTCCAAACTTCCTATTTCTTTTTCAACTTCTTCAAGTATTGCACAAGACTTGACTAATTCTTTCATGTTAGTATGATCCGGATATAAGGGGCGGTCAATTTCGAGAAAATCGACAGAACGTCTTATTACCTCTTTTGCCCTGGTGACACCTTTGCCGAATGAATATTCTCTGAAATCAAGTGCCTGGGCAGCAGCCATGAATTCTATTCCCAGTATACCGAAGGCATTATCCAGAATCTGAAAGTTTTTAATAGCCGTATTCATGCCCATGGAGACAAAATCCTCCTGGTCGGCAGCTGCCGGTATTGACTGGATAGAAGCCGGCGCGGATAGTATTCTCTGTTCAACTATCAGCATATCTGCCGTATATTGACTCAACATCAGGCCGGAGAACATTCCAGCTCCCTTGGTGAGGAATGCGGGTAATCCGACACTCAATGCCGGGTTATTCAGTCTGTTCATTCTACGCTCGGACATTACACTGACCATTGTGACACAGGCACCAGCCATATCCATGGGAACGGAAACCGGGGAGCCCTGGAAATTGGCACCTGATATCTGAAGATTTTCTTCCGGGAAGAAAACCGGATTGTCTCCAACACCGTTTAATTCTATTTCAACCTGTGAGCGTGCATAAGCCAGAGCATCGTGTGCAGCTCCGATAACCTGCGGCGTAGAACGCATTGAGTAGGCATCCTGTACCTTACACTTAACTTTCTGCTCCTTCAGATCGCCACCCGCTACACATTTATTTATTGCATTGGCACAACGCACCGCGCCTTTGAAACCTCTGATTTCGTGAAGCTTTGCCGTGTATGGTTTCATATTTGCCTTTAATGCTTCAAGGGACATGGAAGCTGCGATTTCCGCCTGCTTTAACCATCGGTTGGCATCATACAGAAATATCGCACTCATTGCAGTAAGCAGGTTCGAACCGTTAATTGTTGCCAGCCCGTCTCTCGCCTGTAAACCTGGTACCGGTATTTCCGCCCTGTCCAACGCCTCCTTGCCCTCTAATAGTTCTCCTTTAAAGTACGCCTGCCCTTCGCCGAGCATTAACAGCGCAATCTGTGACATGGGAGCCAGATCGCCGCAGGCGCCAACGGACCCTTTCTGACAGACAAACGGTGTTACCCCTTTATTTAACATGTCAATCAGTGTCTGGGCTATCTCAAGACGGCAACCTGAATTACCATGCGAAAGCACATTCGCTCTTCCCAGCATAGCTCCTTTTACATATTCAATTGGAGCAGGATCGCCGATTCCTGCGGCATGGTTGTAAATCAGATACTTTTGGAAATCCTGTATCTGGTCATCATCAAGAACTACTTCTGAAAATTCCCCAATGCCTGTATTCACCCCGTACATGATTTCATGCGCCGTAAGCTTCTTTTCAAGCATGGCTCTGCATGCATTAATCCTTCCAATTGCATCTGGATGTAATTCTACCTTTTCGTTATGGCGGGCAACATGTATCACATCTTCTATAGTTAATCCTGAACCATTCAGTGTTAGTGCCATTAAAAATCCCCCTTCTAAATATTATGTATATCTGATACTATCTATTCTCTTTTTAATTAATATTAAGAACAATTCTTGCGATATATACAGAATCCTAATAAGAATATAAAGTAAAATCCAGGTACTATAGAACTATTTATACTGTCTTAGTAATATTTATGTTCTCATTTTAAGAACACCTTAATAGCACCCAAAATGAAAATATGAGCAGGAAACAGGTCGGGACATTCAATTTAAATCACATTAAGAATCTTACAGGTGATATCCACAAAGCATGAGATCTGATCCAGGAAATAGGTACCCTTAACCGGCAGACCGTCAACAACTCGTGAAAACACTACCTGATAGCCTAAAACTACAGGTTTTACCATGTAGTCATAACTGCTGCAGTTCCAATCAAAAGTAGTTTGATGATGTGCATAAAAGTATCCTTCGTCTGTGTGTGACAGAAATCAATCAGAAGTTTTAATAAGTGGAAATGATTGTATACTACTACCTGAAAATTAATACCTTTCGCACAATTCTTTGTATGTGCGTATTAATCCTCAGGTAATAAGTACCATTTGTTAATGCGAAGCTGTGTAAATTGATAGTATGATTTCCTTTTCTCACAGTGGCATTCATCGGTGATGATACCATTTGCCCATGACAATTGTAAACAGATATATCTATGTATGCATCTTCCGGAATACTTAAAATGTAGGTTGTCTGATTAAGCGATTTCAGATGCATCAGGTTTGATGAGACCTTCTCTGATGGCTCTGTATGTATTCCGGTATTAATATCAGGTAACTATTAAAAAAGGGACATGTTTGTAAGTAAAAATGAGAAGGAATTTCAATATGGCTACATGTAAAAACCACCCATAATATCAATATTCCTATCAGCCTACTCCAATCCAAGCTTAAGATTATCCTTTGCGTCCTGAAAGTCCGGTTTAATCTCCAGAGCTTTTGAGAAGCAGCGAACCGCTTCCTTGATGCGGCCTTGTCTTGCATAGGCAACACCCATGTTATTGTACGCCTCCACATTCCCAGGACCCAGCCTGATCGCTTCTAAATACTGACCTATAGCCTCGTTTAACCTTCCCTGCCTGGAATAAATAATGCCTAAATTATTATGGGCATCTATATAATTAGGTTCTATTGCTAAGGACTTCCTTATAGTATCTCTCTGCTTTTTGAAAATTTCCACTCTTTACAGAAATAACACCCATTTTGAAAGCAATATCGAGATTATACGGATTCAATTCGTATGCCTTTTGAAGCAGGGAATAATCGTTGTTTTCCAGAAAGGTCATGAATAGTTCAAATGCAATGGTATTCTTTATATTTACTTCGCGGATAAAGGCACTTTTTGATATGATCGTATCATGCACGTTTTCTTTAAAAATAGTTGAAAAAGGATCGAGATACTTTTCTAACAATTCTGTTTTCCGGGAGATATCCTCTACAAAATAGTCCTGTTCTTTGGCGGAGTGGTACTCCAGGATAGGCCTGTTATCATGATAGACCCGGGATTTCCCACATATCCTTTTTAATGTTTTTGAACCGCATAAAAACCCCGCGGTAAATACTTCCGGCCTGTTTAACCGGTTGCGTGCACCTCCCCAGAAATAATAATCCAGATCCTTGTTGATAGTACTATTTGAACGCAATAAATCCAACCGCCTGGAAGTAAGTTTTGGCTGCATGTGCGATGTGCCAATAATGATAAGTTCATTTCTATTAAACCAGAGTACACTTTCCGGAAAAATTTCCAGGAAGGTACGGATAACTGATAAAAATTCCTCTATGCCAAGAAAGGTCAGCGGAACAAACTGACTGACAATACCATTCTCATTCAACCTTTCCCGAACATTTCGGTAAAATTCCACTGTATAAAAAGAGGCGAGGTTCGGCCTGAATATCTGGCCGATTTCAATTGAAATAATATCATATTTCTCATTGGTATGAGAGACAAAATTACGGCCGTCTTCTATAATTATTCTCACCCGTTTATCATCCATCCACTCAGCGGCAAAGTGCTTTCTTACGATATCAAAGAGTTCTCTTTCTATGTCAACGCAGTCAAATTGTTCAATATCATAACACAGGAAACTGTTGGCAGTCTGCCCGACACCGACACCGATATTGAGTACTTTTAGGGGATTCGGATGGAGCAGCATGGGCGCATGTGCAGCGATAACCTGATGACTCTTCTCCTTTCCCCCTTGCCACAGGCGGTCAATTTCAAGGATCAGATTATCCTCTTCATTTTCTATTACCGCTATAAATGAATGTATCCCTTCCCTGAAATCAATAAGCTTTAATTCTTTTGCAAGATAGTCTGCCGGTAATGATGTATTTGTCATAAATGGGATTACAAACCAGATACTACACGATATGCCAATAATAGCGCTCTTAAAAGCGGCGTGAAGCGTTCGATTGAGAAATAGCAGGGCGACAAAACCTATGCAGAGGCTCATGCCGGTTGTCAGAATTATACTTTTCTGCAATCCAAGTGCCGGTAGGATAATAAAACCGACACAAAGAGAACCGAGAATCCCTCCAGCGGTATTGACAGCGGACATCCTGCCCACGCCAAAACCGGCGTGGTGCGGCCTGTCAATAACCATACGAATGGCACAAGGAAATGACATCCCCGCAAGTATAGACGGCACTAGGTAAATCAATGCTGAAACCCAGAGAAGCGTTGCCATGTTCTGCGTATCAATAACGTTTTGCCAGAAATCAACCGGTACCATAAGCACGAGTGTTATACTCAGGCCTATTAGAATGTGAAGAAGGCTGAAAACAAGGGCAATCCCCGGATAGGTCCTCATAGGCACCAATGAGATTATCATACTGCCTAAGAATATTCCCGCTAATATTACGGCAAGGGTCAGCGTATAAATATAAACCGTATTATGGATAATCAAGCTGAGAAAACGTGTCCATATTATTTCATTACCCAAAGCAACAAATCCGGAAAAAAAGAATAGAATTGCTACCAGAATACGAGTATGGGTACTTGACGGATGAGTTTGAAAAGTGTCTGTTTCTGAAGACTGCTTTTTATTGTTGCGTGCTGTATTTTTACTTTGCGTGGGAATAGGTGCAGGCAATCGTAATTGACGAATAGTAACTCCTATAACAATATTTAAAATACCGCAGAGCCAGACAGCCTGATTAACGCCAATTCGTGGAATCATGATAAAACCGCAAAGAAGGGTCCCGATGACCGCTCCCAGGGTATTGAGGCTGTAAAGCAGCCCCACCGAGAGCAGTACTTTTCGCTCATCATTAACATACTGTTTACAAAAAAGTGGCAGGGTTCCACCAATAAGTATAGTCGGTGGAAGGAGAATTACAGCAATAAAGAGGATTCTGATAAAGGAGAGAAGAATAAACTTTTGAAAAATAATCGGATATAAGAGTCCATAGAATTTGTTAAAGAGCAGAAACATGGCCGGATTTACTAAAATGATACAACCCAGTCCAATCTCAAGAAAAGCGTATACCTTTAACGGTTGTGAAGTTTTATCGGTATATTTGCCAAAAAGGTAACTGCCTATTGCCAAACCGGCAAAAAATACCGCAACCACTGTGCTTAATGCGAATATGGTTGTGCCAAAAATTAGAGAAGCTTTCCGAATCCAGCATATTTCATACACCAGACCGGTAAAGCCGGAAAGGAAGAAACAGGTCAGGGCAATACTATCTTTACCCGTGAATGTTTGTACTTTTTTATTTTGCTTTTTCTTTTTGCTCATTGCGTTATAAATATACGTTCTTAAAAATTAAAAAAAAGGTTCCCCTCATCAAAATGAGAGGAACCTTTAATTACGTTATGACTCAGAGTAATAAAACTACTGTGTTGCAATAATAGTAATAGTTTTAGTAAAACCTTTCGCAGTCATTCTACAGAGATAGAAACCGGTAGCAATCTCTTGAAGACCAGAACTTGTCCGATCTAAACGGATTGTGTGATAGCCGCTCTCTGCCGGCCCATTGACCAAAGTCCGTATCATCTTTCCCTGTGCATTGTACAACTTAATGCTCAATTTCTTATTATTCATCTTCTCAGGTATTTGATAGAGAATTCGATTTCCCAGCCATGCAATGTTGGCCTTTGAGATACTTTTTATGGTATTCGAAATCGAGGTGACTCCTACAGTTAATTTACAATATACTACAATAGGAGACTGAGTATCCGGATCATCATGGGTTATCTCAAGCGTATCATAGTAATCCCCATTCTCAAGACCTTCCGAATCAAAAGTAAGCTTTAAATCAATATCAGATACGGCATCCACAGTACCCTCTTTCGGAGAGAAAATAAGCCGGTATTTGCCGACTCCGTCCATGGTCTGGCCCGGATTAATTTCATTAATACTCTCCTTGCCGTCAGCAGAAGACCAATCGGACGCACTGTTCCCATCTTCGTTTTTGTTTCGGAAGAGACGCTCCGAACCGGTCTGGAGTCCGGCACCATCCCATTGTCCCTGGGGCGGCGTGTCATTACTCCCTGCTGTCTTTACATAATCCACACACTTTCCATTAGGATCATAAATTACAATAGAGAGTTCGGTAATATCGTCCCCTGTATTACCCCAGGCCAGATTGTCTACGGTGATACATTTCCCGCTCACCTTCTCATCTGCGAGTACAAATGTCTCTCCTTCCTTGACAAGATAGCTGTCTGCAAACGTATGGGAGCCGGATGAGCCGGCATTATCCTTCCACTCTATTTTGTATCCTTTCAGATCACATTCAGTTCCCCTGTTCCATATTTCAAAACCATCGGCAAACGAACTATAGGGGACATACACTTCATTAATAAGCAAACTGGCAGAACCGCTTATAAGAGCAACAGAGTATCGCAGCTCACCCTCACCTTTGTTTGAAATTTTTAAATTCATATCACCTGTTGAGGACTGCAACAGACCTATAGCTATTTCATTCGTGCTAAGAGCTATTGAAGGCTTCTTTTTTATCGTAAACACATCACTCTCAGAGGTTACCGTATCACCTTTCATCTGAATCTTATAATCCGTGCCACCGTCTGTATCTAACGGTATGTCCCAGGAATAGTTTCCATTGTTGTCAATGTTTTCCGCAATGGTACCGGCAACGGTAGAGCCTTTAACCAGATAGAGGGATACCTTATCAATGTTACTTGACCAGATTATATCAATCTTAGCACCTACAATGTATTCTGCTCCTGTAGCAGGATTACTTACACTGATAAACGGTCCGCTGACGTATTTTTCCAACACTAAGGTTCCGACGCCTTGCAATGTCATGCCATAGTGCCAACTGGGATTACTCAGTCCTGATTTATTGAACCATTTCCGAAATGCCTCCCCAAAGCAATCGCCATTACCCAATGGGCTGTTATAATTTGGAAAAGTCCCGGGATACATACTTCCTGTTCTTGTACTGCCGACGCAGACAAGTCCCTTATCTGCAAGTGCATACCCACCGCACATATTCGCCGTAGTATATAATGCGTTTGAACAGGCAAAAGAGTTAAAAAATCTACAATTCATTTCCTCACTTACCTGATCACTTATACCAAAACCAATAGCATGTGAGGTCGGCGATGAATGGGAATAGACAAAACCATATTCTCTCCCTTCAACAAGTGACTCTTTCCATGCTTTGGCGACACCGGCATCTCCTATACTTGCAGCGCCATAGGTATCAGTATTTGCCTGGCCATAGCCAAGATCGCCCATATTATTATTCTCAAGGCTCGGCCAGTGGCCTGACTGATTCTGACCTGCGATGACATATTTAAACGGTATTTCATCCTGACCGTACATTCTTGCCTTTACCCTGGCCAGGTATTCATTTACCATTGTTACTTCATCATCGAAATGATTTTCGAGAACACTCGCAGTAATACGGGAGATCCATATTTCACCCTCTTTATTCCCACTATGGCCCGAGTAACTCCCATTAGATCCTGACCAACTTCCGTCCATATCCATATAAAAAAGATCTGTGGGAAATCCTCTCGTTTGAAACTCTCCGCCGAAAAAATCCTTTTCATGAAGATTATACGACGCTATGGGAAGATCGCCGATAAGAACTACCCCTTCAAGGTCACCGCTGGTAAACTGTGCCTTTATATCAGCTTTGAGTTCTTCACAGGTATTTGATTCGTTGAATTTATCTTTTTCCAGCCAAACGGTTTTCTTTTCGATTTTCTCAACATCAGCAACATACCCTTCAACAGCACCTTTTACTGAATTCCATAAATCCTTGTTTACAACAACGCCGACTTTACCTTCTGAGAAAAGATTTATCGAAAAAAGCATTATAATGAATATTGAAAGCGGGATTTTACATTTCCTAATCATTATTTACCCCCTTTCAAAAGCAGATTTTCAACTTCCAGAGCATACGCTATATATCCTTGCATTCTCGAATAGATAAGGGGATCATAATTTTTAGAAGTGGCAAAGGTTACCATCTCCTGCATTTTTGTTTTATAAAACCTGATATCACTCACCAGGGAGACATCATTCAGGTCCACTACTGCAGAGAGAAGATAATCTCCCATTACTGACCCATTATCTTCAGCAAGCAGCTTTTTCAGGAGATCAGCAGCGTCATTGCCGCCTAATTTGCCCAGTGCAGGAATTATCGCAAATCTTACTCTGTCTGCATAGGCAATTGAAAACTTTTTACCCGCATCCTGGTAAAGGGTAATGAGGTTCTTATTCAGCCCGGTTACCTTGAATTTTCCGATCATCTCAACTGCAACCGAAACAACAACGGGACTTTCGTCCTGTAACGCAGTTGAAAGAAGATCGCTGACCCATCCAGCTACAGCAGCATTGTCATCCACGGATACTACATCTCCCAGACTTCTCAATGCCGTTCGCCTGGTCACTCCATTTTCGGACTTATAGGCATTGAGAATCGATGCAGCCGTTTTATAGGATGTTTCAGCGCTGTATGCTGAAATCCACATAACAGCCAATACAAGACCCATAATAATGAATCTGTATTTAAAATTTTGATGCATCACAGCCCCTCCCTCAAGGGTTAATAGTTAAAAAATCTATTAAACCTCCCCACACCTAGATATATCGATTTTGCTTATAATACTTAATTTAATACAAATATCTGGTCAAAACCAGTATTAATTCAGGTACTATTACATGAAATGCCCGAAAAATAGTCACCTTAAAGGTGGTTTTTAACATACAGTTGACCATAAAAATATCGAATTTACAATACATAATCAGGTTTTTATAATCCAGCTGATAGCGGTTGACCTGAATCCTCTAGTGGGGGGATTAAATGTGTATACATTTGATTAGCGAATGACGATTAGCGATTTTCGATTTTAGAAGTGGTAAACATTTTTTATTAATTCGCAATTCATATAGCGCGTTGGTATGATCCAATGGTATTCATCAAGAATTAAAACTGCAAGAAAAAGCAATAACCTCGCCCCACTATGCAAAGCGTGAGATTTTGCGCTGCTTATATCCAGGTAAAGAGAGGAGCGTATGGACTTATTGACTTTTTATAACCTCACCCCCAGGCACACTTGAGCTATGGCTCTGCCTCCTCACCTATCATAGAGGGGATATACTGTTGATTTAATCTTTTCCTAAACAAATGCTTCATAGTCCCCGTTAGTATAACGTTTCGTGCTTGGTAAAAACGCCACTTACGGGGTACTTTCGGCTCTGCTGCCATAAAAATAAGAATATGTATAACTGCAATGCTTTCCCTTTCCATATAATATTGGAATTAATACATTGCTGTTTTCTACAAGAAAACACTTATTAAAAAAGCGTCATATCTAGTGATTTTTTCTTAAAATTTCAGCATATCTTTAGTATAACACCCATTATACCATAATTTAAGAGGAGGGAGCTATGCTGAAAACTATTCTTATAATTGCCATTTCTTTATGTCCACTTATTTCTTTTAGCAATGCTTATGTTTACAGCATTGTCATGGGAAAAAATATCAATGATTCTACTTTTATAGTAACACCTCGTGACACGTTAATATGTTACCCCGGAGACCTGACCTGCGTATCCAGCTTTGAATGGATTGATCCCGATGATAACCATTTTGTTAACCAGGATTCATTACTTATCACGAAAGAAAGCATTGAGGGTTTATGGAGGTTTGAGAAAAAATCCTCTGACCCAGATAACAATTTTAATATTCAATATACGATTAACTATGTTGCATTCAATCCTCCGCGGGAACTGAATGTACAACATCTGTATGAAATTGGGACTAATTACTACAATGCTTGCTGGATGGGACCTGTTCCTTCGACCGAAGAGACCCTTGTAGGGTATAATATTTATGTTAATGAGGTTAAATGTTTTTATACTACGCGAACTGATTATAGTACCACCGAGTATCCAATAATTGATATTTTAGGTGGAATTATTAATGATTTTACCTTTCATATCACAGCGGTGTATGAAAACCCTTCCGGTGAATCTGATTCATCCAATAAGTTTACCTGTATGTTGGCCGTACCTGTAATACAGGATAATTTTTCTTCGTACAATACTGCTTTTTCTCCCTGTGTGATCAATGGCAACCTTGTTTTCCCCGCAGGTAGTAGAGTGAGAAAACTGAAAATATTTGATTCAAGCGGTAAATTAATTGATTTAAAGCAAACTGAAGGATTACAGGCTGTTTCATTAAAAGAGTACAGAAATGGTGTTTATACTTTTCAGTTTATTACTGACAAAGGATTAATAATTAGAAAAATCGCTGTTACACGTTAGTTTTACATTTAAAATATTTTAATTCTTTAAGCACACAAAGCATTCCAGAACCAAACCACGCACTTTCTGTTTTTATAAAGTTCGTGGTTGGTATAGTTGACTCTCTCTTCCCTCCAAACTCAAATCTTTCCCCGATAACCGTTTTAAATCCCTTTAAAAACAGTACTCAGAAATCCAAATACAGAAGACAGTATTAAAGATTTTAAGCTTTATTTTATTAATCTCTTTTAAGAGAAAATTCATACCCGACAGAAAAAGAGAATAATCTGCTTTCAATTATTAAATCTTCGTATTGGCTATCTTTTTCAGGGATAGTTGAAAAGGCAAAAAAATGTTTAAAATCAAGTATAACATTGCCCTTTTTCATTTTTATTTTCAAACCGTAATTCAAGAGAGCATATAGAGATATTGGGTCCATATATTTCTTGATATCATATTCCTTCTCAGCATCATCCATCTGCTGTTTAAAAACTTCAGCGACCGGGTCGATTAAGCCTTCAAGTTTATTTAACCTATAGTCAACATCTTTTTTTGCAGAGAGGAGACATGAAAACAGTGGGCCAACCGTTAAAAAGGCACAAAATTTCTTAAAATAGGGTGTTTTAACTTCCAGTAACCACAGAGAGAGGTCAAGGTAGTTCATTTTTACTTTATATTCACCGTCATAATCATACGTTGCGACAAACGTTGGATTTGTAACGGTAAAATTATAGTTGGCTTTTTGCGTGGCTCCTCTCAGGGAGAGTATCAGGCCTGATTTAAGGCTAAAGTATTTAAACAGGTTAATGTTTAAATAAATACTATTAATAGTGTTTATTCTTCGTTTTAATGAATAATGATTTGGTGTCGGTTGGTCTAAAAAATGATCTCCAAATGTTCGTAAATCTTCAATATTAAATCCATATAATGATGAAAATGATAATCCTGTTGTTATTTCCAGGCTGATATCAATGGGGAATGCATGTTTTGGTATAAGGAATAAAAGAAACATAAAAAGTTTGAAAGGAATTTTATACGGTTTCATAATGTAACTTTTCCCATTTTGATTTCTCATTAT
>CBDVBE010000204.1:0-11322 GCA_965372145.1 uncultured bacterium
TTTGGAGAATCATCACGTAGACAGCAAAAAAATCCGTTCATTTTGGAGAATCATCCTGTAGACAATAATAAAATCAGTTCGATCAGGGGAATCCGACCTGAGACAGTAAAAAAAAAGGAAAAAAAATGAAACAAACCGTCCCTGAAGTTGTCTTATAAGTAAAAGGAAAAGTAATAGAAATAAGTAAATAAGAATATGATACGATAAAACACACGTCATGTTCCTCATAATTAGAAAGGCGCCTTCCTATAAATGCGGAACATGAGATAAAACTGATTTTTGACCTTTTAACAAGTGAGGTGACTTATGTTACACAAAATAACACCTCTTTATGTCAGTCTTCTGGGGCATAAGGACAGAATAACTATCAGTAACCGTGTTTATGGTGTTCTCATATCACTGTTGTCAGAGGATAAAGACTGTCTGACCTTTCTCTCAACAGTCAAAGAGCAAAACAGTGCTCTTAAATACGCGCTTTCAAATGTAAAAAAACCAAGTGTCTTCACCCCGCGACTGAGAAACGTTGTATTGGAAAGGGTTGTTATTATTACATACATTAAAAAATTCATTGAGACGCAATCGCTGTATTTCCTTGACAACAAGATACAAAAAGCCGCACGGATGTTGACGTTTGAATTAAACCATGCAATACGTGCAAATAAGATAAGAAATTATGCCGGAGGCAGTATTGCTGCGGAAGAAATTATTGAGGATGTTGTCACCATTGCTCGTGCGCGTAAAACCCGGCAGATAAACCATGATGACGAAGAAACCGGGGAGAACATGCATAATGTTAATGTTGTGGAACAGGCCGCGTAGTTTTTTTTATTCCGTCACAATTGAAAAGCCCTTCTGTTTTACAGGAGGGCTTTTTGGGTTTCAAGGTAGGGGTTGATAAAATAGACGGGTGTTTCGAAATGGGTGTTGATAAAAATATGTATGATGCAAGAATATTTGGTATTACCACCGACCCCTATCTTAAGCATAGATCTACCGTTTCCATGTTCCTTAGAAAATGGTATGTTCAATGGCATGTAAACGATTTTATAACCCTTCTTCTGGGAAAGGACTGCGCCCCTACCAATTTTTTTATTAGCAATCAAACATATTATGGATCATAACATGCTTACCAATGCAGGATGTTTATACACCGGAAGGCATGCTACGTATTTTACCCGGAGGTAAATTAATAAATTACCATTCCTTACTTAATTTACTTACTTGGGCGAAACGATTGTCCTTGCGGCTGCTGAGCACTTGCCGAGAACTGATTAAGCCGCAGAAAATATTGAATGGTAGTACGTTCGCAATTACGAGAGTATAGTATTAATATCTCGGTGGTAAATTAAAAAATGCCGGCGAATGGAAGAATCTATGTATGTAAACGGTGTTTTCCAACAAACGGGTAGCTATTGAAACGCGGCACGTGAGCTTAAAAGGTTAGCGTGTTTAAAGGAACCCTGATGGTGTTGGACTTTTAATGTGACCTAATATATAATAATGAATAATGATATAAAATTGTTCATATTTATAAAAAGGATTATTTAGCATTGTGCAATGGCCGGAATGGAGGAATTGGACACTTGAGCTTACTCCACATATTGAAAAAAGAATGGTTCAGCGAGATTTAAGTGAAATTGACTTACGGAAAATGCTTTATAATGCTAGAGGATTTAAAAAAGATAAAGAACAAGAGAGATGGATTATTTATTCTAAAATTGATTCTGTTAATTGGGAAATTATAGTAGAACCTGATTATGACGAAAAATTACTTGTTGCTGTAACAGCTTATTCTATAGAGGACTAAAAAAATGAAGGACAGATATTTAGAGATAACGTATCGTAATGGACATCCATTAGCAGCGTATTTATATCTTTGCCGAAAAACAAATGCTAAGAGCTATCAAACTAAAAAAATCAGCGATGGTTTGGTTGCAGATCTTGATGATAAAGGGAACGTAATTGGATTAGAAATAATATCACCCGTAACTACTACTACTGCTGATATAAACAATGCTCTTAAGCATCTTGAATTAAGCCCTGTTTCTGAAATAGAGCTTTCCCCTCTTATGGCTGCATAATAATGGTAGAGTTATCAGGAATATTTACTAACGACCATTCCCAGAGCGATTTCATGAATATCCGTTAATATCTATTTACTTTGGGCCATGTACCGAGTATTTGAATAGTAGAGAGATGCATGTAAATTCCACCTATACAATCCACTGCAGGTGGATTCTCCATGGCCTATAGTGAGGGGCTGAAATATCTTTCAAACATGGAGGGGGCCTATGTTTAAGAAAACCCTTATTTCGTTAATTATTCCTGTAGTCTTGTATTCCGGACTTCGTAAAAATGATTTTAGCAAAATAGCTTTCATCGTTTAAGGAGGATGTGTAAGATGAAAAAGATATTTTTTATCCGCGCCACGAGTACATGACTGATTCAATAAATGATACAACCTCCGTTTCCTACTGGAAAATGTTGAACAGTAAAGGATTCAAACAGTGTGCCGGTATTCTACGATATAAACCGCTGGATTTTCTGGCATTTGAAGGCGGCTTTGGTTTTCAAACCGTTGAACATGAATTTGAGTACTTCAATATTATCTGGCATGACAGATATGCATGGTATTTTCAAATAGAGGCAACCATTGCCGAAGTACTTACTTTAACACCGGAAGTTGGTCAATTTTTCATGGGGCCGGATGATAATAACGGCGGAAGATATTTATACTGGGGCTTTATGAGCAAATTTGAATTCTGACTGTTGACATTTGTAACAATACTCGGCAATGTAAGTTAAGGTATCAACTCTACACCGCCCTACCCTACTTAGTGCCTGTCCGAAACTATCTATTTGCAGTCATTCCGGTATTCTTTTCGGCCGGAATCCAGCTGTTTTGGGGCATGGATTCCCGCCAAAAGCATGCGGGAATGACGTTTCCAGACAGACACTACTTACCCATTTCCGCGACCAAGAGCTTTTCATATTTATTAAACCGCGGATTGTTCTTTACAAATGCTTCCTCTACCTTTTTAAACAGTTCTTTTTCATCCCTTTTAATACAGGTCGCGAGCATAGACTGAATAAGAAAGGGTATGAGTTCATTATAGTTATATATGGTGACTATTTCACGAATATTTTCAATAAGTGCATCCTGGTTCCGATGGACAAGGTTATTAATAAAGGTAAAATAAAGTCTGTTTTTTTTCGGCGGAATCATGCTGTCAACCAGTTCTTTATAGCGTTTCACCGCCGGCATAGAATCCCAGACTTCCGGTTTGTTGGTATAGGGAATTGCATCAATAAACCTTCTTTCAATATACGGCCATTCTGAGTTCTTATGAACGTTTTTCAGAAGACCCATGAGTGAATCGACTTTAGCCGTATCAATTATATGCAGCCATTCATTGAATTCCTCATATTGTTGCGCATTTGCGAAAAACTCAGGCTCAAGAATTTCACTGTAGGGACAAAAAGTTTTTTTAAAAGGATTAAAGAGGTTCACTCTTGTTTTTAAAAAGAATGCTTTTTCCGCACCATTATCAACAATGGGGAAATAATCTGAATTGGGACGATAGTTTTTCAGGAGCGATTTCAGCCCCCGGGTCGAAATGAGGTAATTTCGACTGCTGAAAAGGTTAGGATCATCGAGCATGGTGGGAAACGTTCTTTTAATTCCCGGATTTTCAGCGATGCGCCGGTAGTTGGTAAAATAGAAATCTTTCCTGCTGGCAATCATGACAACATCCGAACTGTTCGGCACGTGATAAATCTTTACTATTGGGAATACGCTGTCCAACGCCTTGATTATGGATAGCATTAAATCTGAATTAAATTCATACAAGTTCAACCATTGTATCAGGAGTCCTTTGCGGGAGAGGTAATGGCTGATTTGTTGAAAAAACTCCTCAGAAAAGAGGCTGGCAACACCACTGATCCAGGGATTTGACGGCTCGGAGATAATCAGATCATATTTTTTGTTACGCATGGAGAAATAGGTCTTGGCATCATTGACAATACGTGACACCCGACGGTCTTCGTATACCCGCCGGTTGTAGGGCATAAAATGTCTGGCTAAATTATAGACCTCCTTTTCAATTTCAACAACATCAAGTTTTTTCAAAAGAGGATCCGCAAGCAGATAGTGGGCACTCAGGCCGCTGCCCATACCGATTGTTGCGGCGGTATAGGGATAATCCAGAATAGCCATGGGAAAGAGGGCCAGTGCAGCCTGAGTATAGTCGTCAGTCCTGCGTGCATATATTCTGTTTATCGTATAACTTGCATCAGGTTTGCCGTTTGTTCGAATTGTCCGTATCAACCCCCCATCATGAAACGATATGGTTGCGGTAATACCATCACGGACGATAATTTTTTTCTTGCTTTCAACCGCATAATCGATAGCTTTTCGATAGGCTCCTGCGGTAATAATGATGGGATTGAATTTCATGATAAAAACAGGCAGCATGAAAATGATCGAACAGACCGTCAGTATCCAGCGTAGCCTGACAGAGGATACAAACACATATACTATAATCAGTCCGATACCAATATCGATAACCGCACCGGAAGCGATAGTGCTTTTAAGCTGGATAACCGGCAGTAGTACCAGGCCACCCAACACGGCACCGACAATAGACCCGATAGTATTCCATCCGTAAACATACCCGGTATATTTTTCGTCACGGGTCACCGTGATTAAAATGTAGGTGACAATGGGAAGGGTCATTCCGGCAAAGAAACTGGTCGGGCACATGAGCAACACACAGAGAAGATATTTAAATAATGAAAATATATAGTATGAAAATTCAGTCCGGGGAAACAGGCCGTGCCAGTTATTCATAAGAAGAAAAAACGGCTTGTATAGATAAATACTGAATAGCGCAAAAATCCCCATTAATATCTGCACCCAGGCAAGGGTTCGTGCGATATTTTCCGATTTGTGCAGTATTCGTTTCGCGTATAACCCCCCGAGGGCCAATCCCCAGATAAATGCAGAGACCATGATGTCAAAGGAGTGTGTGGAGGAACCCAGTAACATACTCAACAAACGTATCCATCCAATTTCGTAGATAAACGAGGACAACCCGGTAAAGGTACCCACTGCCAGCCAGAAAATCACCTGCCTGTTTACCGGCATGCCGGATGGTATTATGGGATCGCGTTTTTCTTCCCGGACAACTGGAGACAACCCCTTGTCAAGGTGTGGTTCCGCTTTACGGCTGATGAGATAAAAACCAAACGAGATAAGTATATTTCCCGTTGCTGCAAAGGCAAGAGCGCCAAAGGTTCCCAGTTTTGGAATTAACAGGTAGGAGGTAACAATAATTCCTATAGCAGCACCTAAAGAGTTGGTGAAATATAAACGTGAAAGTGATGTTTTTCCGCCGTCCCTTGTAATCCTCATTACCCCTATAGTAAGAGCTGGGAAGGTAATACCGAGGAGAATAGCCATGGGTGCAGTTATTATTATAGAAATACCAACCTTTATCATGCTGATGGCCATCGGGGAAATCGAATTAGCCTGGATAAAATTGAAAAACAATCCGGTAGACCACCGGTACAATGGATGATATACAAAGCCACCCAAACCGATAAAGAGTTCAACCAGTGCATATAAATAAAACGGATTTCTCAGGCGTTTGCTGAGTTTACCGCCAATAAAGCTTCCAATGCCTATACCTCCCATATAAATAAACAGCGTCAGGATCTGGCCATAAGAGGAGTGGCCTAAAAACATCTTAAGATACCGCGCCCAGATTGACTCATATACTAAACCGATAAATCCGGAGAAAATAAACAGAACATAAATAACACGAACCATCAGTAACCTTCCTGAGAAAAGAGGCATTTCGCCTATATTGAAGCATGCGGGTATGTATAAACTTTGAAAAAAATATATCCTGAAGATAATATGTGAAAGGCATTCAAGAAGTTACAGAGAAAACAGTACCCATTTTAAGAATATACAAAAAAATATTTTACGCACTATTGGTCTACATTTTTACGAATAACGCAACTAAGAGCAGAACTTATTACAACTTTGTTAACATATTGATATTAAAAGTGATATGCATGCAATCAGATAATATTATGTGCTGAGCAGAATAGATTACTTGATATCTTTTTTAAAATATTTTCTAATATTTGGATTATATTTGTATATGGGGACGTTTTTATTAACCTTCAGTGTATGTCTGGGGAGAGGATATGCGCTATTCTATCTATTTAGCGGTGTTATTTCTATTTTCAATCAGCTGGGCTGAAGGTGATGTTCCGGCTGATCTATTGCTTTCCGTATTAAAATATGGTTCTCAGGCTACGCAAAAGCTATTCCTGACCGATGCCGGGAAACAGCCTTCAGTTGAGATTTTAAGCCTTCAAAGTGATGAAAAAGCCATCTTCTGGGAGGCTGACATGGATATTGATTGTGATGGTGAGCCTGATGATAAATGCAACGAAAATACCGATCCCTGGTTCTATCCTTCGACAAGCGCCGGCGGTGGTATCTATGCCTCAAAAACACCATTTTACGTAGTTCCGGTTACCTTTAAAAATTATGTGCAGGGTGTAAACATCGGCAGTGTTGCAGCGTTAATATACAAAGGGAAAGTCGTGTACGGGCCGCTTCTGGATAAATGCGGTGTTAATGATGTTACCGGTGAGGCGTCGTATGCAATGGCTGAGGCCCTCGACATCGATCCTGATCCTCAATATGGCGGCACCTCCGGTCCTGTGACCTATATTGCTTTTGTTGGATCAAATGCTGAACTCGATGACAACGAGTATACCGATCATACAAAGGCAATAGAACTTGGTAATGCCCGGGCAAAGGAATTGGTGGAATTTTTTAATGTAACGAATAGCAGCCACTATAAACAATCGAACAGCCTGGGAAAGATGTTACAGAATGTATATACAATTTCAGTACCGGAAATCAGGATTACCGCCTCAGGAAACCATGAAGTAACTGTTACTAATTTCAAGGGTCAGCAGTTAATGGCCTGGCATGGTGAGGGTACGCAGCTGTATTCTCTGCCGGATCTGTCAGCCGGACTGTATATCATTAAAATTGTTACCCCGACAGCATCCGCTCATGAACGCGTTATTATGTTTTAGCAGTGTGCTTTGTGCGGCTACTCACCTATATCCATTGGTAAGGTGCGCTTCTTTATAATCCAATTCTCTTAAAAAATCACGTTTATCAAAAATCCAGCTTAAACGGGACAGTATCGTAACTCGATATATATCAATATGTTATTCTATATACTATATAATTCAACTGCTTTTTTGTTTATATTATTTATCAACTGTTTTCTGACAGAAAACGAAATTTAGATTATTGCTTTTAAATTTAGTTCTTAATGCGATTATTATGATTATTTTTATGTAATAAGAGCATATATCTACCCTAATTAAGGAAAATTCCATGAATAAATGGATAATTGTAACTGCACTATTTTCTGTAATGGCATATATTCCAAGTCTTCTTTCTCAGACATATAAGGATGATTCTATTGCGGTAAGAACAATTCTGGATTTAAATTACTTGACCTACAAGAAAGTAACTGATGTCACTACAGTGGGAAATAACAGAATAATTACTTTCAAGATTCATTATAATTCTTCTTTTAAAACATTACCTGCGGAAATTGGCAAACTTAATGAATTAACCTCACTACAGATAAGTTTATGTAAACTGTCAACTATTTCTCCTGAAATAGGGAAATGTAAAAAACTTAAAATTTTGAACCTACACGCTAATTTTTCCGGTGCACCTCACATACCAGAAGAAATTGGTGAGCTTTCTTTGCTTGAAGAACTATATTTATCGTCTACCCGACTTACACATATTCCATCAACGATTAGTAACTGTACTGCTTTGAAGGTGCTTGATTTAAGTAGAAACGAATTATCCGAATTTCAATCTGAACTCTGTAATTTTACTGTATTACAGGATCTTAATCTGAATGAATGTGGTTTGACAACGCTACCACCGGAAATCGGTAACCTCACTTCATTAAAAAAGTTTGATCTGTCACAAAATAGTCTAGCAAGTTTACCTCCGGAAATTAGTATGCTTACTTCACTGGAACATTTAAATCTCGATGAAAATAACTTATCAGTAATTCCATCTGAAATCGGACAACTTACAAAATTAGAAACATTGAATATATTCAATAATGGATTAACAGCCCTGCCTTTATCAATTGGCAATCTGACAGCCTTAAAAACACTGCACTTAAATGTCAATGAATTAACAGAACTCCCGCCATCAATTGGCAAATGTACTGCGCTTAAATATCTCAATCTCTATAGGAATAAAGTAACACAAATACCTGTTGAGATTGGGAATTGTTCTTACCTGGATACACTTATCCTCTGGCAAAATTTGTTACCATCTATTCCTTCAGAAATCGGCAAATTAACTTCTTTACGATATTTAAGTTTAGTTTGGAATGTACTGACAGAAATTCCATATGAGATTGGCAACTGTACCTCATTAGAATATCTTAACTGTTGTGGTAATAAATTATCTTCACTCCCTTCAACGATAAAAAAATTATCGAAACTCAAGTATTTAGATTTACGAGTAAATGAATTGACCGACCTTCCGGTTGAAATTGGTGATCTTAGTTCATTAGAATATTTAAATGTATATGATAATAAAAAATTAACGGCATTACCTTCATCAATCGGACAATTAAGCTCACTAAATTGTCTTGAGTTATGGAAAACTAATGTAAATGATCTACCACAGAGTATGGCTAACCTAAAAAGCTTAAAGACCCTCTATTTGGATTTCATTCCATTTAATACATTTCCTGAAGTGGTTGGCCAAATTACTTCACTAGAAATTTTGAGATGTGAAAATATTGGCATTGACATATTACCGACAAACATTGGCAATCTTATCAATTTAACGGAACTTAATCTGTCAAATAATGAACTATCGACAATTCCCAGTCAAATAGGCAACTGTACATCAATAAAAAAAATTGATATTTCACATAATAACCTTAATACTTTGCCTGATGAAATAGGAAATCTAAAATCAATTGAATATGGAAATCATTTTAATATTACTTATAATGCGTTTAAATCATTACCCAACTCAATAATGGATATGAACCTAAGTCAACATGAAATCAATTTATGTTATAATGACGGGGATATTGTATTTACAGATAAACAGAAACAATGGTTTGGTATTCAGGATTATGAGCATTATTATAATCTATATTGCGTTAACAATATTGATCTTCATAAAACTAAAGCAAAAGTTGACTCAGATAATATCAATATTATTGCTGACAAATTAATATTTAAAATAAAACATAAAGGTCTGGTTGTAATTAGGATTTTTAATTCAAAAGGTAGACTTATAGACATCCCATTACATAACTATAAAAATCCTGGAAGATATATTATCAATTGGAACTCAAATAAATTGACCCAAGGAATCTATTATTTTCATTTTTCTACTAAGAAAAGTAATATTAATAAGAAATTTGTACTACTTCGATGAGTCAGTTGATTATCATCAAACATATAACAGGGTGCTAAGCAGAGGGGCATGGATTATTCGCTTTCGCTCACCGAGTTCCGCCTAAAACACGCAGGCTATAGTGCACCAAAGGTGTGAATGACGATCATTTGTCAACTTTTAATAAATACTAATTAAACTAAAATAAAAGAGCCGTTGGATTATCATTCCACCGGAACGACAATCCTGAAGACCTGATTCTCATAGGCAACAGTATAATTCTTCATTATTGTTTCATAGAACAGCATTCCTTTTTCACGGGGTATACTCTGTAAACTTGGTACCGACCAGTTAAAATTCCAGCTCGATGCGAATTTCGTCAGTACTATCGCGGCAGGTTCCCGTGTCCCGATTATTTGTAACAGTTCCTCAAATGTCAACAGGTGCAGATTTTCCGCCTGTGCTCTATCAATTTCCGATGTTACGGCAAACTTCCCCATTTCCACCCGGTCAAAAATATCACGACGTGCTTCCAGGGCAATTATAGGAAACGGGGTCAATATACGCCCATCCTGCTTTATATTTGCGCTGATATAACGTGCAGGCTCCTTAACTGTTTCCGACCATTTTTGAGACATATCCGGCGCTTTAAGAATCAGGTAGACACACGGTGACAGTACAATGACTATTTTAATCCAGAGTAACCATTTTCTCGATTGTATAACCGCCAATGACGCAACAGAACCCAGCACAATAAAGGGAACCACGTTCTCGCCATACGACGATTTCAGGCATAATTGGGAAATAACACCAACCCACGCAGCAAGCAGTACTCCACTGGTTTGCACTTTCATGTTCTTATAATAAAAAGCGGTATAGAGCGCTCCTCCACACATTAAAAGGATAACAATTGGCGATATGCGAAACGTCTCAAACAGAGGTTCCAATCCTCTGCGGTTAAAGGTCGATTGCAGGTGATAGTGAAGATTCCAGAAGGAAAAACTTTCAGGAGCCGACACGTAGAAAGGTAAAAAGAACGTTATAGCTCCACACAGTATCGAACCAAGGGTAATAAGTTTTTCCTTCCTCGATTCTGTACCAATCAGAAATACTCCCCATAATACGAATACAGCAGGCAATACACTCAACCTGCACCCTACTGCCAATATGCCGCCTCCAGCGGTAAGAAGCAGTCTTACTGGAAATTGTGCATCCAGGAATATCCCGGCAACTGCAATAATTAGAAAAAGGTTTGCCGCGGCATAGGACTTTCCCATGCAGATATAATGGATCCAGAACGGCGACAGAGCCACAGCCAGCACTCCCCAGACAACGGGCGAATACTTTGTATTTCGTATACCCATTACAATGAGAAGCACCAATGATACAGCACCCCAGAACGCGTTAACTGTACGCTGGGTAACAAATCCGTAACCGGTTATTTTCATTACCATACCATTTAAATACGGTAATACCGGCATCTGGGAATAGGCGAAATCGCGGTAAGGAATTTTACCTTCCATCACATTCTGTGCTGCGAGCGCGTAGAACCCCTCATCTGCGTTAAGCATACCGTAATGAATCAGCTTATAACACAAAACAACGTAAATAAGGGCGGCGGCAATCACAAGTATGATAGTTTGAATACGAGAAGAAGGAATAATTTTATGCACCAGTTCTTTAATCATACGCCGTCACTTTCATGGGTATTTGCTCAACAAGAAACAGATAACCACGTTCGCTCAGTAATAATATAAAATCAGTTACTTGGTAATTCATAAATGAGAGTATATTATTAGTGTATTTGATGAAAAATGCTATCTTCTCAT